>NZ_SFBO01000228.1:0-30726 GCF_007095705.1 Microcystis sp. Msp_OC_L_20101000_S702 | reverse complement strand
TCGCAAATCTTCGGCATCGCTTTCTCCAACAAACGTTGGTTACACTTCTTCATGCTCTTTGTCCCCGTGACTGGTTTATGGATGAGTGCTGTGGGTGTAGTGGGATTAGCGCTTAATCTCCGGGCCTATGACTTCGTTTCTCAGGAATTGAGAGCGGCGGAAGACCCAGAATTTGAAACCTTCTACACTAAAAATATTCTGCTTAACGAAGGTCTGAGAGCTTGGATGGCTCCCCAAGACCAACCCCACGAAAACTTTATCTTCCCTGAAGAAGTATTACCTCGCGGTAACGCTCTCTAAAGATGGCAAGAAAATTTACCGAATAGGGGGAAGGGTGAAGTTAAATCACCCTTCTTTTTTGTTGATTAAGGCACTTCAAGCACTACTACTCATTTTCTTGATACCCCTGTAAGATAAACTAGAGAATTTCTTGGAGATAAAAACAATGTTTCGCCAAATTTTATTATCTAGTCTCGGTTTGTTGCTAATTTATCCCCTAGGGAGCGAGCCAGCAGCGGCCAGAACCATGAGAATTAATTGTGAAAGTCAAAGCGGTCGCACTACTCGCTGTCCTGTGAACGCTAGATGGGCCCAAGTCAGATTAATCCGCACTCGCTCCGCTGCTCCCTGTGAGGGTAATTGGGATTTCGAAAACGGCAATATTGTGGTGAGAAATGGTTGTCGGGGCGAGTTTGAGGTACGCACCGACAACCATCACGGTAATTCTGGTGGCGGTTGGGAAGATAATCTTTACAAAGAATTTCGCCTCCCCAATATCGGTCGTTTTGTCGTCGATCGCCGCAGTTATTATGATAGTGGCAGAATTAGAGAATTTGATGCGATCGTTAATGGCAGTCGCGAACGTTGGTGGGTTAATTGTCGTGGCGGCGAACTCGGCAGCGGTAGTCGTCGCATCCGCTCATCCCGGGAAATCGATCGAGTAGTGGACTTTGTTTGTGAGGATCGGGGTTAAATATAGAAACCAAAAACCTATCTAAAACCTTTTGAAGTTACTCATTTATATAGCTAGATAGCTAAAATGAGTAACTTTTACTGAAGATAGATTTTAAGAACGTTATCAGGTAAGCTAAGACCCACTTTAACCGCCTATTTTTAGATTACCTGAATCTCTCCCAATCTCTTGACTTGCCTCGAACAGTGGCTTGAGAAAACTAAAATCCTTAAGATAACTGCTGTAAGAAACCCGTTTTCTTGATCTGCTGCTAGAATTCAAGTAGATTGGAGGAAAATATATGGAGCTGGCAAACACCTTAGATGCTCTAATGCTCAAAACTATCATCAAGGAAAGCGTCCGCGAAGTTATGCGGGAAGAATGGTTTAAATTCTTCGAGATGCTGATTCCCTATGTTGATGATATAGAACAAGCTGACATAGAAGCAAACTTTAATCCTGTTGATTACAAAGACGACGGCTTCGTTGATATTACAGACTGGTTTAATCGTGAAGATCAGGATCAGTAGATCAGCCAATAAATTTTTGGAGAAACTAGATGCCAATAGCCGAAAATCTGTTTTGACTAAAATTAGTATTCTCAAAACCTGCCTTGAAACTCAAAACGTTTATCCCCCTGAAGAACTTGATATCAAAAAACTCAAAGGTGAGTTGAAAGGATTCTCCAGAATTCGTGTTGGCAAAATGCGAGTTATTTTTGAAATCGGCAAGGAGACAGACGAAATCTTTATTTATGAGATTAACTTTAGAGGCAATATTTACGATTAATTAAGCGATTGGCAACGTTCGGATTTACCAATTATTTTCGATACTTCTTTCCGTAGCTATCTAACTTTCATGAGTTAATTTAGCAAATACTGCTTCTTCTTCGTCAGCAAAGTATCCAGCTTCGACTGGGGCCACTGCTTTCTTAATTTTCTCGCCAGCAGCCAGAATAATCACCCGCTCTGGACGATTACTAGACTTCTGGCATAATTAACTTTTGAGAGTTCAAAAATGGGAAAAATAGGGATGAAGTTACCTAAAATCTCTTTATGCCTAGTTCTCCTGACTACTGACTACTGGCTCCTTACTCCTCTCTCTGAGGTTTACTGGTCACTGATTACTGATTAGAGAATACCCGCATTAGAAAGACCGAGAACCAGTCCCGCACCGAGAATATGGCCAAAACTCATGGTAGCCAATAATTCTGGCAGACCGAAGCTTTTTTTCGAGGCTAACTGCGGTAAGGGTAAAGCAGGGCCGGCCCCGGTATTTTGGATGGCAAAATAACCGATAACGAAGGCTACTAGGTTAGCTAAGGTCATGGTAATCCCGACGGATAAATTCCAGGGAATGGTTTGAGCAGTGGCTAAAAGTAAGGTGGAAGGGATCATTGGCACTCCAGTCTTGATAAGATTTTGTTAATCACAGGGAATTATAAAAAGCTCTTGACCCGAAACTGCTTTTTGTTTGAATACTTAACAGTTTTTGTAACGTTTTGTGAATAAGATTAAATGCGAATTAAAATTTGCGGCATTACCCAACCAGACCAAGGACAAGCGATCGCTAATTTAGGAGCTACGGCCTTAGGTTTTATCCTCGTACCAAGTTCGCCTCGTTACGTCAAAATCGAGCAAATTAACGCTATTATCGCCGCTATACCCGACAAAATTGATTTTATCGGGGTTTTTGCCGACGAGCAACCGGAAATTATTCAGCAAATAATTTTTAAAACCCCCTTGACAAGCGTGCAGTTACATGGTATAGAATCTCCCGAATATTGCCAAAGGCTGCGGCAATTATTACCCGACCGGGAAATTATCAAGGCTTTGCGGATCAAAGACAGAGAAAGTTGGGAAAAGTCGGCAATTTACTTCAATAGCGTCGATACTTTACTTTTAGATGCCTACCATCCCCAATTACTCGGCGGTACGGGACATACCTTAGACTGGCAAGCCTTAGCCAGTTTTTCGCCCCCCTTGCCCTGGTTTCTCGCCGGAGGACTCAACCCCGATAATATTGGTGAAGCTTTAACCAGGCTGCACCCCCAGGGTATTGATGTGTCTAGCGGCGTTGAGCGATCGCCTGGTGATAAAGATCTCAAAAAAGTCGCCCTCTTGCTAGAGCGACTGCAAAAAATCAGTGATCAGTGATCAGTTAGAAGGTTTTGGGTGTTGGGGTTTTAGTTGAATTCCCCCATTTCCCCATTGCCCTGACTAGAAGAAATTAGGTTTATGACGGATCAGGTTAAGATACTCCTCGCGGGTTTTCTGCTCGTCTTGGAAGACTCCTAACATGGCACTGGTGACAGTCCAAGATCCCGGTTTCTGCACCCCGCGCATCACCATGCACATATGGGTTGCTTCCATGACTACCGCAACCCCTTGGGGGTCGAGAATTTCTTGAATCGCTTCGGCAATCTGACGGGTGAGGCGCTCTTGGACCTGTAAACGACGGGAATACATTTCCACAATGCGGGCCAATTTACTTAATCCGACCACCTTTTGGTTAGGAATATAGGCAACGTGGGCCCGACCCATGAAGGGTAACATATGATGTTCACAGAGACTAAAGAAGTCAATATCGCGCACTAATACCATCTCATTATGACCTTCATCGAAAATCGCACCATTAACGAGGGTTTCTAGGGATTGTTGATAGCCCTGGGTGAGAAACTGCATCGCTTCGGCCACCCGTTTGGGGGTTTTTAATAAACCTTCTCTTTCGGGATCTTCCCCCACCGAGATCAGGATATTTCTGACCGCATCCATCATCTGTTCTTTGTTTTCGTCGCAAGTCGGATGAATTTGGGCGGTTTTGCCATTGTGGGTGTTGCGATCGGGGCGAGTGGTCACGCGTGCTTGGATAGCGTCGGTTAGATTACCGTTTAAACCGTTAGAAGAAGCTATGGTCATAATGAGGATGCCTGTAGGCGAATTGATTGATAAATAGAAGTATTTCGGGTTATAATGCCCCCGCACTGGGCATAATGGTCATCGTTTCCACTACGGCCTGTTTGGGCAGTAACACCGCTTGCAGAATGGCCTGAGCGATGATATCCGGGGTTAACATGGCCGAGCGATCGAAATCTGCTTTGACGCTATCGCTGTCCCAGATGGGAGTATTGACAGCCCCGGGGGTGATAATCGTGACACGAATGGCGTTGGCCCGCTCCTCGATCGCTAAAATGCGAGAAAATGCCACTAATCCAGCTTTGCTGACACTATAGGCCCCCCAATCAGGAAAAAAATTATCGGCGGCGATCGAGGAAACGTTAATGATCGTGCCTCCTCCCTGTTGACGCATAGCAGGTAAAATCCCCTGCACACACTGGTAAACACTGGTTAAATTCAGGTCGATCACCCGCTGCCAGTCTGACAAAGGTGTGTCAGCTAAGGGATTTGTGTAACCCATGCCAGCATTATTGATCAGGATATCGATCGGTCCGGATTCTTGGGCGATTTTAGCGATCCTAGTAGCTACTTCCGGGATATCTGCCAAATCTAAGGGGTAAGCTTGGGCTGATACGCCTAAATCTGCCGCCATTGCCGCCACGGTTGCCAATTTTTGCTGATCGCGACCGATTAAAACCAGATTAATTCCCGCCTTGGCGAAAGCGAGGGCGGTTTCTTTGCCGATGCCGCTACTGGCTCCGGTGATCAGCGCTCGCTGTTGACGAATAACAGAGTTCATGGTATAGTTTGAAATCTCTTAATTCTTGGTAGTTAGGGCAAAATTTTGGCGGTTAGGGGGACCCTAGAAAGGTTTAAGGGAGTTGGGTTAGATCGGAGCAATTTTTCTCGTACCAAAATTGCTGCGGCCCACCCGGGCGGGGGGAAGCATTGACTATCGGGTAGGTTCAAGATTAAGAATCGTTACAAAATTTTACCTAGCCAATTATAGCACTGTTAAGTCAGGGATCACTAATCTTTGTGTATATTTAGATATCTAACCAGCGAGGGAAAAAAGCGGACTGGTTGGCAAGAATTGTTGAGGCTGCCTTGAAACTCCCTCCCCCCGCGCTGAAAACTACTCACCGGAGGAGATGGCAGCGGTGGGTTGAGTGCGATTGACAATCACCACTCGATCGCCGACAACGGGACTTCTAGCGAGGAGAATTCCTTCATTATCCTTCATTTCCAAGCGGCGAAAATCGAGACTTTGGCAACGTTGAAAAACCGAATTAGCCAATTTATCCTGTTGTGATGCCTCGAGACTATACCAATTATCGCCCAAAATAACTACTAGACGACTAGCCAAAAAGTCCGCTTCTATAGTAGAAATAATCCCGACGGGATAACGAGTAGTTAAATCGGTAATTTCCTCTTGAATAGCTGCGACTAAACTTTGTTCGGGAGTTAATCGTGGTTTTGCTTTAATAATCGGGACGGGAATCGGTGCCTCTGGTGCGGTTAATTCTGGGGGAGTTTCGATAATTTCCCCGGCTGCCGGTGGGGGACTAGAGACAACTTCGGGCATATTTTCGGCAATTTCCGCCGGATTTTTCGGTAAACTGATCACGGCTACTAAGAGGATAGTGACTAAACTTCCTGTTAACAAGCCGGTGATTAACCAATCGGGAATTTTTTCGCTAATTCCTGCCGGTAAAAGTCGGCGAATTTTGTTCAAAATTGCCGTCCACCAACCTTCCACCTGCTCGAAATCTGGTAAAATATCGTCGATTCCCTCGGCTGCTTCGATGGGAGAATCTGGGGTTAAACTTTGCTCAACTCCGGCGAATTCGTCTGGTTTTAAAGCAGCGGCTAACTGTTGCGTTGAGTTAAGAAGATTATCAATAGCAACTTTTGGGGGTAACACTATCCCCGTTCCCGTGTTAAGTTGGGAAACGATCGAATTTAACTGCTCGATCGCCTCTTGTAGTCGGATCACCGTTTCTGCTTGGCTGAAATTCTCTCGCTCATTTGGTTGAGTCATAATCTTTCTTAACTCGCTGCCATTCTTTTTCAAAATATCATTCTATGCGTCGTTTTCTCGGTTTTTTAACCAGTATTTTCCTTGTCTTCCTAACTGCTTGTGGTAGTGTCACTCCCCCCCAAGAATTTGCCCCCCCTGGAGAAATCGTCACCAAAGCCCTTTTATTACAATTTCGTCACACATCCGATCGCCTTAGTCAATCTTTACAGATCGATGAGCCGTCGGTAAAAATTGCTAAAATTAATGTCACCAGTCTGGAACCGATTTATGTGGGTAATTTGCCCGCTTATCACTTGCAGGGAGATTACGATCTAACTCTACAATTGCCCCATCAAAAAGATACCAAACAACACAACAATTTTGATCTTTATTTACAAAGACAGATCGAGGGGAAAACTTGGCGTTTACTCGAAGAAGTTGCCTCCCAATGGCGCAGCTATTTAGTGAGATAAGCGGAAAAAGCCCGGGGATTTTGCTAAGTAGCTGGTTATAATCAAATTGAAGATAGATTTTGGGTTCGATCCCCCCTGCCCCCCTTGATAAGGGGGGTGCCGATAGGCGGGGGGATCTACCCTTGATAAGGGGGGTGCCGATAGGCGGGGGGATCTACCTTAGCAATGACAATCCTCAAAGGGAAAATTTAGCGATCATGATTACCTGTCCTCGTTGTCAGCACAAGGTCGATAGTCAAGCCTTACAATGTCCCTACTGTGCTAATATTTTAAAGGCTTATGGTCATCCCGGCATGACCCTACATCAAGCTGTCACTGGCGAGTTTTTGTGTGAGACTTGTCTGTATCATGGCGATGATAGCTGTAATTTTCCCCAACGTCCCTACGCTACCAGCTGCACTTTATACAAAAATAGCCAAATAATAGCCGAAAAAATTCCTCCTCTCCCTCTTCCTAGGGTTTTTAAAAATTGGTGTCTCAGAAATAAGGGATTATTGCTATTATTAACCATGATTTTGGGCAGTATTACTTTGGCTTTTATAAACTCACGTCGTTAATTTTTTTGCTGGCGATCGAGCCTTGATATGAATCTAGATCGAACCAGAAAGTTGTGCCAATTCCCACTTCACTAATCAAATGAATTTGACTATAGTGTTTTTCGATAATATTTTTGACGATCGATAATCCTAATCCCGTCCCTTCTAGGGTATGAACGCGATTTTCTACCCGATAGAAGCGATCAAATATAGCAATTTGATCCTCGGCATCGATGCCAATACCAGTATCGGATACTTCCACGCGAATTTTGAGAGTTTCTTGGGGATTATCTTTGCTGATTTTATAGGCACGAATCACCACTTTACCGCCAGCAGGAGTAAATTTTAGGGAGTTACCGACTAGATTAGTTAATACCTGTAAGAGTAGATCATAATGACCTAAAATTGGCAGTAAATTGGCTTCAATGTCCGAGCTTAATTCTAGTCCTTTATCCCTAGCATTGAGTTGATAAGTCCTCAGGGTTTGTTCGATTAATTGTCCGATATCGAGCGCATCTAAGTTATAGTTACGCGAGGATTCTAATCGAGAAAGATCGAGAACATCATTAACCAAACGAGTTAAGCGATCGGTTTCATGATTAGCGGTTTCTAAAAACTCTCTTTTTTCTGTATCGCTGAGATCCTCACCAAATTCTGTCAGGGTTTCAATAAAAGATTTGATGTTAAATAAAGGGGTTCTTAACTCATGGGAAACATTGCTGATAAATTGACTTTTTGCCTCATTTAATTCTGTTTCTCTGGTGATATCCTGTAGCGTCATAGCAATTCCCCGGACATTCTCCCGATACTGATCGAATACCTGAGTTAACAAAATGCGAATTGTGCAGGGTTTCGGGTGAGTTAAAGACAATCTAAATTCCGCCGGGGAATAGTTATTATTTTCCTGATAAATAACAGCATTTTTCTGATTTTGATTAGCGGATTCTTCTGGTTGGAGGGTTTCTCCCGCCGCAATTTGATAGAGAGGTTTAGTTAGTTTAACCGTTAACTCCGAAGGAAAAAGATGTAGAACATTTTTACCGATAATTTCCTGATCTTCCCAGCCAAATATTTCCCGAGCTGCGGGATTAATCAATAATAATTGAAAGTTAGTATCTAAGAGAATTGCTCCATCAGCAATAGTGGACATTAACGTATCTAGTTTGGCTTTTTCGGCGGTCATTTCTTCGATATTTTGTTCCTCGTATCGTTCTAACTTTTCCGCCATTTCATTAAAACTGAGAATTAATTCCCCTAACTCTCCTCCTAGTGGTAAATCAACGCGCTGCTTAAAATTTCCCGCTGCAATATTTTTGACCCCGACTAATAACTCCTTGATTGGTTTGGTGATAGTTAAAGCATTAAAAACTGCCCCGAGAATCACCATGGCCCAAATCGAGACAAAAACGGCAATAGTAACATCACGGGTTAGATTAGAAGAAGCCACCACAATAGCGTTAGGATTGATCCCGATCGCCAATACTCCCAAATATTTGCCCTCATGATTCAAGGGAACAAAGACATCGGTTACTTCACCGTCGGGGGTTTTGTGCTGACGGATGAGAGGAGTTTCCCCATTTTCGCCATAATTTTCCGGTAATTGAATGCGACGCTCGATCGTCAGGGAATTTTTAACTTCGGCGGTAGAATAGGGAATACCGAAAAATATTTCACCCTCCTCGTTAGCGTAGATCAAATAACGCACACTGGAGGTACTACTATAAAAACGGGCTGAAAAACGGGCTAAATCGGTTAAATTGTCCTCAGCAATCAGAGGGGACACATTAGCGGCTAATAACAGCCCTAAATCCCTGCCAAAACGGGTATCATTGAGACGCACATCCTGCTGGATCGTGTTAACCGCCCAAAAGGTTAAACCACTCATCAACAAAGAAACGGCTAAAGTAGCCGCAGCCATTAATTTAGTTTGGAGAGTGAATTCGGACCACCAACGGGCGATCGCTTTTCGGAGAATGGGCAGAAAATTAAACACGGTTAGGCAGCATTAATCGGTGTTCTTAAGGAGTCTATCGCTCAAATCGCGGGTTAATATGATCATCTTAACTCATTATTAAGCTGGTAGCCGTTAAACCAGCACTAATCAAAGCCTAAGTCTCCGAGAAAGTTAAGAAATGCCCAAAAGCGCCAATAGTTCTAATTTTAGCTACCCCCGGTACTTCTGTGGTGTAAATACTGAACACACCTAAATTTTGCCGTTGACTAGAGGTTTCGATCGCTGGTTTTAAGATTTGATTTTTGATCACATTTCTGGCTGCCACCGGCAAAGAATCGATCGAGTCACAGAGACTGATTTTCTCGCAGGCGATTTTGTCGGCATGAGCGAGAAGTTTTTCGGCGGCGTATTCGCTGTAAAGTTCTTGGGGGGGATTGGTAAATCCCATAATCCCCGCTATTACCCCCAGGGCGATCGCTCCCTTGAAGAAATTACCCCCCATAGCTACTTAGCTCCTTGATTTTGTCTTCTCACTCTAATTTTGACAAGACATTTTCGATCTGGCTAGGGGGCAGTGTTAATTTCTTAAACCAATACCGGGTGCATAGCACTCTAGTACATTTCCCGTGAGACTGCAACTAACTAACAGATAATCACAGTGAGAACAGGCGGTGCTAACGAGATGGTGTTCTAAAATATGCTGTCTTTCGGCAAAATTTCCACAATTAGGACAGCGCACTTGTTGCAGGGTGATCATAGCAAACCTCATTAATTAGTTATCTTTTGTATATAAAGCTAGTTTTTCTTGATCCCAATCGGTTTAAGCCTATTTTTTCCTTGATCCCCATTATGAACTCGATCATCTGATCTGGCTAGTAATTTTTACTAAACTTTGCAATTTTTCTTGAAAAATTTAATAATTTCTTCCTAGGGTTTTTTACCGTGATCAGATATGTGTCGGTAATTTTGGCGAAGAGAAAGCCGGAAAGTAAACTCTTAAACTGCTAATCCCTTACTGCTATAATTACGGCTGAGATTATTGATTATCCTATGAAGTACGCTCTGGTTCACGAGTGGTTAACCCCAAAAGCGACGGGGGGATCGGAATTAGTGGTTAGGGAGATTTTACAATGTCTAGAGGCGGATTTATACGCTTTGATCGATTTTGAGTCCACTAATCCCGATAGTTATCTCTATGGTCGCTCGATCGGGACAACTTTTCTGCAAAATTTCCCGAAAGCGAGAAATGGCGTACAAAAATACTTACCTTTTCTTCCCTTGGCGATCGAGCAGTTAAATTTAGAGGATTATGATGTGATTTTATCCTCCTCCCATTGTGTGGCTAAAGGGGTTTTAATACGACCGGATCAGGTTCACATTTGTTATTGTCACACTCCGATGCGTTATGCTTGGGATTTAACTTTTGACTATCTGGCTAATAGTAAGTTAGGACAGGGATTACCCGGTATTTTCACCCGTTATCTTTTGCATGGTTTGCGTCAGTGGGATGTGATTTCTGCTAATCGTGTGGACTATTTTCTGGCTAATTCCCACCACACCGCTAGACGAATTTGGCGCTGTTATCGACGGGAGGCAAAAGTTATTTATCCTCCCGTACAAATTGAGCGTTTTCCCTACCAAGAGAAAAAAGAAGATTTTTATTTAGTAGTCTCTCGTTTGGTTAGTTATAAAAAAGTCCCTTTAATTGTGGAAGCGTTTAATCAATTGGGATTACCCCTAGTGGTTATTGGAGATGGTCCCCAGATGGCTTTAATTCGACAGTTAGCCAGGGATAATATTCAGATTTTAGGTGCGGTTTCTGATCGAATGGTAGCAGAATATATGTCGAGAGCAAAAGCGTTTATTTATGCTGCTTGTGAAGATTTTGGTATTGCTTTAGTGGAAGCGCAAGCTTGTGGTACTCCCGTGATTGCATTTGCTGCTGGAGGTGCTTTAGAAACCGTGCGGGATCTGCGGGAAAATCCTCCCCAGGGAACAGGATTACTTTTTGGGGAACAAAATCCCCAATCTTTGGTAGAAGCGGTTAAATATTTTGTGGATCAGGGTGATAGAATTGCTCCAGAAAGTTGTCGGCAACAGGCTAATAAATTCACTCCTGAAATCTTTCAAAGTAACTATAGTTTATTTGTCGAGGAAAATTCAATGTATAAAAGTTATTGCTAAGTTTAATTAGATCAGTTATCTTAATGGTGAGCTAGGAGGTTTTCGTTTTAGGGAGTCAGTCATCGGTGGTCGATAACCAATTAGGTTATACTTTATTTTGATGAGAAACGTTATATTTTACCAATGGTGAAGATGCAGCCAATGCACCCTAAAATGTAATACTATGGATATTTCTCGAAAGTAGAGATGTACCTTTGCGTTAGACAATCAACTGTTTTTAGAAAACAAAGGTGGATTTTAATATTGCCCTAACCCAACAAAATTAATTTGGTTCTTCGGCAGGTAGTATGCTAAGGACTCTTTGCTTATCCTGAAAACCTTACGCGTCAAGTCCAGTATTTGTGATTGCATAACAAGTGCCGAAGAACCATTAATCTTTGGCAGTGTTATTAACCTTTTTTGCCCATTATCTTCTGAGAAAGCTTGCGTAATCCAGTCTTAAAAGGTAGACGAAAATAATCCCTTTCTTTGGTATAGATATGGTAATTAGTCAAAAGTCTGTCTGATAAAATATCCAGTCCTAAATCTAGGTAACGGCTATTTTTAAACAGAACGTTATTAGCATAGAAACAAACAAATTTAAACTCAGGAATCAAAGATTGAATTGTTCTGAGATTAATCTGATTCTCGTACAACTCTCGATCATCATATTCCGTATAAAAATATCTGGTTTTAGCTAAAGTTTCTAAACCACCTCTAATTAACTGTTCTTCGGCTCCCTGCACATCTGCCCAAATAAAATCAACTTCTGTGATATTATTTTCTTCTGCCCAAGTATCCAAGCGCATAGTTTTAACGGTGGTAGAACTATTAAAAGGGACTTGAGGATAAACTTTCAAATGTTCCTGCGGTTTTTTCAGAGAAGAAGAAGCAGCGTGTTTGAGTTTATCACCTACTTGCACACCACTTTGATAAAATACCGCCTCACCATCTTGATCGGATAGAGCCAATTCGTACAATTGAGAGCGAGGATCGTTGACTAGATTTCTGTGTTGTGCAATTATGCGCGGATCGGGTTCAAAACTATAAATTTTGATTCTGGGAAATTCCTTGAGAAATCCAAGAGTGTCAGTACCCTTGTGGGCACCTACTTCTAAGATAATCGGATTATCTTTTTTCAGCAATTGTTTGATTAGCTTTTTATCCATAAACGGCAGTTATTCAAAAGGATTGTCAAGACTTTAACCTAAAGTTTCCTTGAAGTCAAGTATTTGGGGAAAAAATTTTTAAGCAAACTTAAGAATTATAGTAGCGAGGACTGGATGTTTTTTGTAGAATAAATATAAGTTGTGATGACAGAAAAGCGAGGATTATAGCCGTGCCTTGGAATCGAGTTAATCAATGGGTAGAGAGACGCTCTTTAGTGGCCCTAGAATCAGCTTATCAGAGAGCGCTAAAAATTAAAGCGATCGAAGATAAACATTTTGGGGGACAAAAAATTTCCCCAGCTGCCGTGGGAGGAAAAAGTGTTTATGATTACTTTCAAAGTACCCTAGAGCGAGAATTATTACAGATACGTTTCGATTTAACTCAAGTGCGTCTGGGTAATTTTCTTAACCCGCAAACTAACCCAGAAAATAATAACATCCTAGAGACTTTAAAGGCGATCGAGGATATTATCGGTAAATATCGCCTAGATTTAGGGGAATTGCTGCCCCCATTACCGAATAATCAAACCCCAAATCTGCCTAATACCAATCTCACCAGTGATAAACCCAGGGATAAAGATAACCAGATAATTTCTCCTGCAACCAGTAATAAATTTTTTAACTTCCAGCAAGAATTAACCCCCGAATACGAACAAACTGTCATCAAACAACTCCGTACCCTGCGACAACAGCAGCGCATCGCTATCCGTTTTATCCTGATTATTATTTTAGTTCCTCTCTCGGTGCAGGTTATTAGTAGAAACTTTATTTTTAGCCCTGTCTTAAACTATTTTGGTGTGGATAGAGCGAAAATATCAGAAGTTTATATTTCTCAGGAAATTGGTGAAAAATATCTCAGGGAATTTGCTAGACTTCAAGAAATACAAGAAATCAAGCACGTTTTAGGAGTAGCAAAAGCAGGGCAAGAATCAGAAGAAACCTTTCGGGAACAGGTGCAAGAATTATTCAGAGAAGCGGGTTATGAAAGTCAAGATGGTTGGAAAAACTTGCTCTCCGATATTACTGGAGTAATAGCCTTTATTGCCATCTTAATTTTTGGTCGTCAACAATTGGCGATTACGCAAGCCTATGTTAGTCGTTATTTTCTCAGCTTAAATGATATCACCAAAGCCTTTATCTTTATCCTCTTTACCGATATATTTGTCGGGTTTCACTCGGCGGAGGGTTGGACGGTAATCCTAGAAACTTTGTTCCGGCACTTTGGTTGGCGCGAGAATATTACATTCATTAGCTTGTTTGTGGCCACTGTTCCCGTTATCCTAGATACCATCTTTAAACTATTAATATTTAATTATCTGACTCGTAAATCTCCCACTGCCGCAACTATCCTAGAAAAGATGAACCAGTAACGCCCTATGATCCTCAGTATTGCCGATACTTTCATTAAAAGACCCGTTCTGACCACAGTTTGCTCGATTTTAATCGTTTTGATCGGGGCGATCGCTATTCCCTTTTTACCCCTAGAAAAACTGCCCCAGTTGGCATTTATTCAGGTAGCGGTGAATGCCAACTATTTGGGAACCGATGCCAAAACCGTACAGGATAACGTTACCACGGTACTCGATCGCCAGATTAACGGGACAGAACAGATTGTTTATATGCAGTCCCAGAGTACCAACACCGGACAAAGTACGGTGAATGTCTTTTTCCCGGTGGAAATGGATCGTAACATTGCCCAAGTCTTGGTACAAAACCGTGTCAGTACCGCCGCCGCTAGTTTACCGGAAGAAGTGAACCGGCAGGGGGTGACAACCAATACCCAATCCCCCAGCGTTACCCTTGCCTACGGGATTTCCGCCAAACCGGACGAAAAGGGCAATTATCCCTACGATACAGTCTTTTTAAGTAACTTTGTTGACCGAGTCATCGATGCCGAGATTCGCCGGATCGAGGGAGTTGGTAGTACAACCATCATCGGGGAAAGGGAATACGCCCTGCGTTTTTGGCTTAATCCCGATGCTTTAGCCGCTAGGGGTGTATCGGCGGAGCAAGTAGTACAGGCGATCCGAGAACAGAATATTCAGGTGGGTGCGGGGACAATTGGCGGTGATCCCAGTCCCGAAGAGCAGCAATTCCAGATCGCAATTCGCGCCGTTGGTAGGGTTGCCACCGGGGAGGAAGCAGAAAATATCGTCGTCAAAGTCGGGGAAAATGGCGATTTAATCCGTATTAAAGACGTAGGCCGCGCAGAAATCGGAGCCGAAAGCTACAGTACCGCCGCCTATTTCGACAAATCCCCCGCCGTCGTCTATATCGTCTATCAGTTGCCCGGTTCCAACGCTTGGAATACCGCCAAACTGGTGAAAGAAAAAATGGCGGAACTAGAACCGAGTTTTCCCCCGGGGTTAAATATCGCCATTACCCTCGATAATACCGCCTTTGTCGCCGCTTCCCTGGAAGAAGCCGTTGGCACTCTGGTGGAGGCGATTTTACTGGTTATTCTAGTCATTTTTATCTTCCTTCAGGATTGGCGCACCACGATCATTCCAGCGATCGCTATTCCCGTATCTTTGATCGGAACCATGGCCGTCGCCCTGGCTTTAGGCTATTCTCTCAATAACCTCTCCTTGTTTGCCGTCATTCTAGCCACTGGGTTAGTGGTGGACGACGGCATCGTGGTTGTAGAGGCGGTATCGGAAAAATTACGACAGGGAATGCGGCCATTTCAAGCTTCCCTCGATGCCATGGGTGAGTTAACCTCGGCGGTAATTGCCAGTTCTCTTGTACTATTTGCGGTTTTTATTCCCGTCACCTTCTTCCCCGGTACGGTGGGGATCGTTTATCGACAATTTGCCGTCATCATCTCCGCTTCAATTCTGATATCCACCTTTAACGCCCTCAGTTTTTCCCCCACCATGTCGGCGATTATCATGAAACCGCCCCAAGGCACCCGCGGACCCTTGGGACTGTTTTTCGAGGGCTTTAATCGGGGTTTCAACGCAGTTAAAGAAGGTTATCGACGCTCGATCGAATTTCTGATCCGAGTTCGGTTTCTGGTCTTACCCTTCTTTATCGCCGCCCTCTTTCTCACAGCTTGGAGTTACAATACCACTCCCCAGGGTTTTATCCCCGAAGAAGACCAAGGTTATGCCTTCGTTTTGGTGCAAGCCCCCCCCGGGGTTTCCCTGCGCTACACCGACCAGATTATCCGTCAGATTAACGAAGAAATTCTCGACGGTATCGAAGAAATCGAACACTTTGTCGGTATGGCGGGCTTTAGTTTTGCCGGAAGTGGCAGCAACCAAGGGCTATTTTTTGTCAAGTTAAAAGAATGGTCGGAACGGACTGGGGAAGATAAGTCAGTTTTCGGCATTCTCAGGAAAATTAACCAACAATTAGCTACTAAAGTCCGAGATGCTCGCGCTTTCGCCGTTAATGCGCCCCCCGTGGATGGATTAAGTTCTACTGGCGGTTTCGAGTTATTTATCCAAAACCGCGCTTCTTTCCCCATGGACGCTTTGATTGACAACGCTAATAAAGTCATGGCCGAGGCCCGAACAAGACCGGAATTATCGGGAATTTTCACCCAATTTACCACCGACACGCCGATGCTGGAACTTTCCATCAATCGCAACCAGCTACAGGCCCAAAACGTCGATATGCAGGCCGTGTTCGGGACCCTGCAAACCTATCTCGGTTCCAACTTCGTTAACCAATTCGTCTTAGGCGATCGCTTGTATCGAGTCTTTGCCCAAGCAGAAGCGGATTATCGTTCTAATCCCGAAGATATTAACCGTCTTTACGTCCGTTCCCGTACCGGGGCCAATATTCCCCTATCCGGTTTAATTAGCGTCAAACGCTTCACCTATCCACCGATTATCACTAACTTTAACCTCTATCCCTCAATTAACGTTCAGGGTAGTCCCGCCCCCGGTTTTAGTACGGGACAGGCGATCGCAGTGATGGAAGATGTTTGTCGGAAAGTCCTGCAGCCCGGTTTCGGTTACGCTTGGACGGGTACGGCTTTCCAAGAAAAAACTTCCGCCGGGGCTGCCCCAGTTATCTTCGGATTAGCCTTTATCGTGGTTTTCCTCGTACTCGCAGCCCAGTACGAAAGCTATATCGACCCGATTATCATCATGATTACCGTTCCCCTAGCGATTCTAGGTGCCATGGGGGCCTTACTGTTGCGGGCGAATTTCCTACAAGTGGGTAGTCTGTTCCCGGCGGTGAATAATAATATCTATGCTCAGGTGGCTTTGGTCATGTTGATCGGTTTAGCGGCTAAAAATGCCATCTTGATCGTGGAATTCGCTAACCAGTCCCGTACTTTGGGTTTAAGTATTCCCGATGCGGCAGCCCGGGCCTCGACGGAACGCTTAAGACCAATTCTGATGACGGCTATTTCCGGTTTAGTCGGTTTCTTGCCCTTGGTTATCGCTTCCGGCGCCGGAGCGATGAGTCGTTGGTCACTGGGAACTGCAATCCTAGGCGGTTATCTGATTTCCACGGTGTTGAGTTTATTTCTTGTCCCGGTTTTGTATGTGCTGATCAAACAGTTCGAGGCCCGATTCCTCTCCTCGAAACCCCCGAAAAGTGGCGGTTCTGGCGGCAAAAAAACCCCTTCTCTCGATGGGGAAAGGAATACATCAGAAACCCCGATAGAAGAAGGGGCCATTTCCTCTTTGAAAATCTCTCCTCAGTCTGGGAATGACTAGGGTGTTAGGAGACTTTTTCAGTGATAACTGATAACTGATAACTGATAACTGAAAATAATGAGTCTAGAATCCACTGCTAACGAAGCGATCGCTCACAATTTAGAGCAATTCCTGCTAGTTTTGACCATTTCCTTGAGTGTCGCCACTTTATCGAGAACCGTTGCCTTCCTCCGCAAAATTCCCTACACCCTGCTGTTAGTTATTGTCGGTATGGGTTTAGCTTTTTTAGATTTGCGTCTAGTTAATCTTTCCCCGGAATTAATTCTGGAAATTTTTCTGCCTCCCCTGTTATTTGAAGCCGCTTGGAATATTCCTTGGGCTAAATTAAAGGAATATTGGGTTACTATCGTCCTTTTTGCCGTTATCGGGGTGATTATCTCCGTTTTGGGAGTCGCCTATCCCCTACATATCTTTGCTAATTTACCCCTATCGATCGCTTTTCTCTTGGGTGCTGCCCTAGCTGCCACCGATCCCGTCTCTGTAATTGCCCTATTTAAAGAATTGGGGGCCAGTAAAAAACTGACGATCCTGATGGAAGGGGAAAGTCTCTTTAATGATGGGGTCGCTGTGGTCGCTTTCGTCCTCTTGGTGGGGATTCCCTTGGGAGTCGATACCTTTTCCGTCCCCGTGACGATCGCTCGTTTCTGCACCTTTGTGGGGATTGGCATCGGTGTGGGTTGCGTGATCGGTTTCGGCATTTCCTACCTTACCCAACGCTTTGATCTGCCTTTTGTGGAACAGTCTCTGACTCTAGTTTCTGCCTATGGAACCTATCTCGTCACGGAAAAATTAGGCGGATCTGGTGTGATTGGGGTGGTGATTGTCGGGATTATTCTCGGTAATCTCGGTTCGCGCATTGGTATGAGTCCCCGCACGCGCCTGGTAGTTAGCGAATTTTGGGAATTTATCGCCTTTTTTGTCAATTCCATCATCTTTTTACTGATCGGCGATCAAACCCGTTTTGAGAGTCTCGGCAGTCACTTAAGCGGGATTTTAATAGCGATCGCCGCTATGGTGGTTTCCCGTTTGCTGTCCATTTTTGGACTAGGGGGAATTAGTAACCTAATTACGGGTAATAGGATCAGTTTCAAGGAAAGAACGGTGTTATGGTGGGGAGGATTGCGCGGTTCGGTTTCGATCGCCCTAGCGTTAAGTGTTCCCACGTCTATCCCCTACCGTCAAGAAATTATTGACGTGGTTTTTGGGGTGGTTTTATTTACTTTATTGGTGCAAGGATTATCTATACAATGGCTGTTAAATGCCCTCAATCTTATTGGTGATCAACCGATTCGCACCGAATATTCGGCCCTAATTGCTCGTCAAATTGCTTTAACTAGGGTGTCTAATTATCTGCAACAACCAGAACGTTTTCCCGATATCGATCCCGAATTTTATCGCGACAAAAAAACTCTGGTGGAAGGACAATTAAAGTCCTTGCGGGATCAGTTGCAAAAATTACTACAGGAACATCCACAATTAAAAGATGTGGTGGCCGAACAATTTCAAGATACTTTACTCGATATAGAAGCTAATACCTACGCAGAATTAATTCGAGCCGGTCGTTTAAATGAAAATCTCGTTCCCCTTTTAGTGGAGGTAGAAGAAGAAAAAGAGATGGTTTAATGATCAAGTCATGGAAAATCAAAGAATTTTTGCTAAAAATTGCTGAGTTCGATCGGATTGGGGATGATTAAAAAATTCTGCTGGGGGGGCAATTTCCAAAATTAAACCCTGATCCATAAATACCACTCGATCGGCCACTTCTCGCGCGAATCCTACCTCGTGGGTGACACAAACCATGGTCATCCCGGATTTGGCTAAACTTTGCATCGTTTCCAAGACTTCTCGCACCATTTCCGGATCTAAAGCTGAGGTGGGTTCATCGAATAACATCACCTTCGGCTGCATAGCTAAAGCGCGAACGATTGCCACCCGCTGCTGTTGTCCTCCCGATAACTGAGGGGGATATTTAAGTGCTTGTTCGAGAATACCAACTTTTTCGAGGAGTTTTCTCGCTATTTCCTCCGCTTTGGCTTTTTTCCAACCGCGCACCCACATTGGTCCGAGGGTGACATTATCTAATACCGTCAGATGGGGAAAAAGGTTAAATTGTTGAAAAACCATGCCAACTTCCTGACGGATTACCTCGATATTTTTCAGGTTGTGGGACACAGTTATTCCGTCAATAATAATGCGACCTTTTTGATAGGATTCCAAACCGTTAAAAGTGCGAATAAAGGTGGATTTTCCTGAACCGGACGGCCCCATAATCACGACAACTTCCTGTTTATTAACGGTGAGATTCACTCCCCGTAAAGCATGAAAGCGGTTATCATACCATTTTTCCACCGCTTCGGCAATTATAATCGGTTCACTGTTGTGAGATTCCATATTTTTGAGAGTTTATTGATTATCTGTATCAGGAAACCACTGTTTCTCAAGAATTTGTCTCAGAGAGTAGGGACAAATTATCGGTAAATTTTTTAATCCTGTCTTTTTTTCGGCAATTAAGCGAGCGTTTTCATAGATATTTTCTAACTCTAGTTCTAGTTCTAGAAATTTACTTAAATTGGTGGTGAGCTTATATTCTAATTGTACTCGAAAAGTGATAATCTCTGCCGCCCAATGATTACTATTTCTTTCTCTTTCTGTTGTCCAAAATTGATAGAGTAGCAGCTGGATTATTATCGATAAAATTAAACTTTTAACAGCAGTTTTTTCGCTTCGTCTCAAAGCTGCCAACTCCTCGATCAAATGTTCGTAATCTAACTGATCTAACTGACGATTTTTTAATAACTCGATCGTCTCGCTTAACCAGCGATCATACTCCCGTTCATAAAGTTGTTCTAAAGCAAGCATTGTCTTTGATCAAATGGGGACATTATTAAAAATAACCCATTCCTAGAAATGATAGCACAAAATATCCGGATGGCACGGGATTAGTGTAAATATTTTTTATTTAGTTTTAAACGCAGATATTTCCGCATAATTAACTGATTTTATCGAATTTATTTATATTTACACCGAATAACCACCTGAATTGATTGAGGCAATAATCCTGACTTTACCCGAAGAAGTTGATTAAATTAAAACTTCAATACATTTGAGTAGATGACTTAGCTTTTTGTCACCCTTTTCAGCTAAACTAAGTTTATGACTAAAAGCCTAGAAAATATTACCATTCATCAGTTTAGAGGACTGCGAGAGCTTGAGCTAAAGAATCTCGGACAGATTAACCTGCTTGTGGGAATTAATAATTCGGGAAAAACCAGCGTTCTCGAAGCGTTATCTATTTACTGTCATCCCTTAGATCTAAAAGTTTGGCTAAATACTGCTAGACAAAGAGAACAAGAGTACAGAGTTTCTCGGACTCCTTATCTAGATTCCCTACAGTGGTTATTTACCCACGATGCAATGATTGAGCAAGAAAAACTTAATCACGGGGTTATATCAATCACAGGAAATGGCTCCTTTAAAGTTCAGAAAATCGAGGCAATTTATGAAGAACTCGAAGGAATTATTTTAATTGACAGTCCCGAAGACAAGCTTCATATTAATCAGATAATTAGCGAAGAAAATGAAGATTTAATCGATAATAATGAAGATTTATGGGAAACAAGAAAAGGTATTAACTTATCGATAACAGTATTTCTTGCTGAAGAACAATTAAGTTTAATTAATTATCCCCAAAATCCCCTGAAAGAAAACTATCAACTTTGGGAAAATAGCGCTCTCTCTAGACTATCGGGAAAAAAAGAACCTAGCTTACTAACTTCTCTGGTTAGTCCCGCTTCTCATCGTTCTGATATTGGTCAATTTCGATTACTTTCAGAAGTGAGATTTGCCAATTTCAAAACAGATGTTATCGATTTACTGCGTCAAATGGACAGTAATATTTCTGATTTAGAAATTCTATTACCTCCTCATTCTTTATCTTCCAGATTTAACATTTATATTCAACACGAAAAATTGGGACTTGTACCCGTTAGTACCTTTGGTGACGGGGTGCGTCGCTTACTTCATATTGCCTTCAAACTTGCCAGTGTTAAAGGTGGAATTTTATTCATTGATGAATTAGAATCAGCTATTCATACAGAGGCACTGCAAAGTTCTTTTAATTGGTTAGTTAAATGGTGTCAAAAAATGAATGTACAACTGTTTGCTACTACCCACAGTCTAGAAGCTGTTGATGCTCTGTTAGAAGTCACTGAACGAGAATCAGATTTGGTGCTTTATCGTCTCGAACCAAAGGAAAATTATACTAGAGTAGTTAGACATGATTGGACTCGATTAAAAAGTTTACGAGAAGACTTAGGACAGGAGGTTCGTTGGTGAGTCGAGAACATATATCGATTGGAGTGGAAGGTAATCATGATCAAGCTTTTCTGGTGAAAGTTATGTGTAAACTTCTGGGGTTTTCTAAATGTGAAGAACTCTCAAATCTAGAACCAATTTGGAAAAAATTTATTCCGAAATATCCTCCTCCTAAAACTGGAAAACTTTACATCAGACTCGATATGCCATCTATTCTTTATACTGAGACTTTATCCGTGGCAATTTATGCCGGGGGTGGCAGTGAATTAATTAAAAATTTAACCAATAAACTTGCCGATATGGATTATAACAATGAATTATCAGCTTTTGCCGTTATTGCCGATGCGGATAAAGATAACCCGGCAGAAGTTGCTCGCAAATATCATCAGGGTTTTCGGGAATATTTTACCGACTTTCCCAGGGTAGTAGCTGCCACGGGAACTATTCAAGAAAATAGACCAAGAGTCGGATTATATATACTGCCTAATAATGTTGATCAAGGTGTCTTAGATACCCTACTTTGTGATTGTGGAAAAATCGCCTATCCTGAATATATGAACAGAGCAAAAGCATATATTCAACAATTTTCCGAGGAAGAAATTAGTCAAATTGGCTGTAAACCTTTTGATAAAGAAAAAGCCACTATTGCCGCAGTTGCTAGTATTCTCAAACCGGGAAAAACCAACACCGCAACTATTTCTGATGATCGGTGGATTAGCGAGCAAACTTTAATGCAAATACCATCACTAGAAAATCTCTTAACTTTTCTAAAACAACTCCTCAAAATGGAGTCAATATAATTATATTGATCTGCTGAAAACTTGGAGAGTTACCAACTAGGAAGTTACGGTTAACAAGTGGTCATGAAAAGGAGACAGGATATCCGAGCATTATAATAAAAGTTTTCTCTCAAGTTAAGTTCAAAAAATTCTAGCTGGGAGTTATCGAAGTGTGATTAAGCTTGACACAGTCAAATTAAGGTGTTACCATATTGAGCATGATTTATGCAGATGTTAAAATTTTTGTTTTGCGGTAGTCTATGAATTTAACAAATTTACCAATGTCTCTTGATGAGGTGCCTTTACCTAGTTCTTTGCCGCCAGTTATTTTAACAGTTTTTACTCGTCCCGATCTACTCAAGGAAGTTTTAAAGGGTTTAACCCAACAGACTCTATCTCCTCCTCAGATCATTGCCTATGTGGATGGAGCAAGAAGTGAACTTGATCTACCCCTGATCGATCAAACAATTGCTTTACTGCAAGAGTTCTCTAGTAAAATTCCAGTAGATATAAGGTTAAGATCACAAAATTTGGGCTGTGATCAAAATGTCATTTTGGCCTTTACAGAAATACTGTCCACTTATGAATCTATTGTTTACTTGGAAGATGATGACTTTCCCAATCCATATTTTTATGATAGTATGTGCCGTCTGCTAGAGGCATACCGTGAACATAAAAAAATCTTTTCGATTAGCGGATATGCAACCTTTCCAGAGCAAGCATATCCTCTGCTCGAAGAGGATTTTGCTCTCTCTCGTAGAGTTTTTTCTTGGGGATTCGGTATCTGGGCCGATCGCTGGAATGATATCGCTCTCATCAATCAGCCTAAACAATATAATCCTTTTGGAAAACTCTATAATATACCCGCCACCGTGCAAACAAAAATGACTATAATAAACCAGTTCTGGCTAGAGAGAAATGGTCAAACTGACTGGGTTATTACTCTTACTCTTGCATCTTTGTATCAAGATCGGGTTCATCTTATTCCTAAAACTTCTTTGATCTATAATATTGGTTTCGGACACCCAGAATCTAAAAGCTTTAAAGATAAAGAACCATCATGGGTAAACTCTGCCTATAGTTCCTCATTCTGCCCCAATAGCTTACCTAGCACTCTTGAGTTAATTGACCTTTTAAAAAATGAGATTAGTGGGATAGAATTAGCGCATTACCTGTATCGCAAGGGTGTTTATATTGATTTAGAAGCACTATTTTACTACCTAAAAAAATATCGTGATCTTCAAAGTCGCCTAGAATTTTTGAAGCTATTTATGGCTCACTCCCCCTTTAGTTTCAAAAAAACTCGCCGTCGCCTGGGTTTATAGTTTAGTAGATACTCAATAAAAAATATGAATAGCTCTAGAAAATTTCTGATTTGTCAAGGTTCCTCTGACATATTGAAAAAGTAAAAGCGAAAATTAGAGGTGTTGCCAAATAGTTTGTATGAGCAATTAACCAGAACTAACCTTAATGATGTCTATGTCATGGCAAACCTGGGGAGTTACCAACTAATGCTTAATTCTCTCAATATAACTTTTACCTGTTGCATAAGTGCCTCTCCTCTATAAGTAGCCTATACTCAACGGATTTAGTATTAATTGTGTCAAAGCTTAGAAAAAAAGCGAACTTCTCCAGGGAGAAATTCGCCTTAATTTCCAGAAATTCTGAACTTAGCCAAAAATTAATTAGGCACGAGCTTCGAGACGACCGTAGAAAATGCCGCGAATTTTCACTTCTTCAGCATCTTTTGCGCCTAAATCGGTGTCGGAAGGCTGTTCACTTTCAAAAACACCAGCAAACTCGCCAGTAGAAGCGTCAACTTTAGTCACCTGTAAAGACATAGTACCTTTACCCAGTTCCGTCGCTTTGACGTTAGCACGCTGGAAATCTTGACTATCAGCACTAGCGGGTAAAGCGACAGCATTATCATAACCCGTCACCACACCCCGACCTTTGGGATCTAAGAAACCAGCGCCACGATAGGAGGGAACTTTAAAGTCGCCTTCAAAATCCGTGGAACTGTTGATAGAGCTAAATCCAGCTTCGGTTTTGCCGGTGAAACCTTTAATGGTAAAGAAGAGGGGAACTCTTTCACCTCCGGGTAATTGTACGGTAATGGGTTGGAAATCGATACCGTCCTCTTCCTTGAGGGTTAAAACACCGTCTTCGCCTACGGTTAAGGTCGCTGTCATCTGTTCTAAACTGGTGGTATCTCTGGTTAAGAGTTTACCCTGGATAAAAGTGGCTGCTTCCCGCTTATTAATGGGTTCACCCTTGACAAAATATTCTTGGGGTTCCAAGCACAAATCTGTCACTACATAACTTTCGCCGCTTTCTAAGGGGAGAGTCCCCCGGGTAAACTCGGAAATCTGCGGACATTTGTTAGCTAATCCAGTGTTTAAAATTTCATCATAGGTTAGCTCGTTTCTATTCAGGACGGCACTAGGCGCGTCGCTACAAGCTGTCAACACCCCTAAGCACAAGGCTAAAAAGGCAACTAACAATGCACGAAATCTCATCTATGTCAACCTCTCTTTGTCAATCTTTACAATTACTACCCTTGATCCATAGCCTGATGAATTATCGAATCGGTTGCGCCAATTCACCGAAACTCAGTTTATCAAAGATCAGTGACCATTGAGAAGATGGGAGACAGGGAGAGGAGAGACAATAGGCAATAGGCAATAGGCAATAGGCAATAGGCAATAGGCAATAGGCAATAGGCAATAGGCAATAGGCAATAGGCAGCTTTGTTCTCCCCACTTCCCCACACCCTACACCCCACACCCCACACCCCACTTCCCCACACCCTCTTTCAAGTCAGGAGGCTCTAAGTAACTGATAGCTGATGACTGATATGATTGGTGTGACTGTTTTCAGATGCAGAAATTCCGATGAATAGCCGATTACCTGGAGATAATAGCCAATTAGATAGCCAACTACATTCCCTTGTAACGACAGTGACAGCGATCGCCGAAGAACAGCAGGGAGATTGTAACGGTTTGTTAAGGTTGCTGCGAACTTTAGAAAATTTACATCGGCAAATTCGCGAGCAGATGTTCGAGCCATCTTTACCCAATACGCGTAAGGATTTATACGGATTACTCCGGGATATCGAGGAAACCGGGGGATGGCCCTATATAGAACGGATGAAGTTACAAATGTTAATGGAAAAATTATTAATCAGTGAAGCCGGTGCGCTCGATCCGGCGGCAAAAACCGATGATCGAGAAAAATGAGTGTCCAGAGAGTACGGAGCGGGTTACAGTATTGAAAAAATGGATATTTAGGGGTAAATCATGACCACCGTGAACCCGATTAAATTTGGAACCGATGGCTGGCGCGGGATTATCGCCGCCGATTTTACTTTCGATCGAGTTGCTCTGCTCGCTCCCTTGGCGGCTCAGGTTTTAGCCGATAATTATGGTCAGATCACGGGTTCGCGGACGATAATCGTCGGCTATGATCGGCGGTTTATGGCGGAGGATTTTGCTCAAACTGCGGCGGAATCGCTGCAAAAAGCAGGTTTTGATGTGCTTCTCTCCCAATCCTATGCTCCCACTCCCGCTTTTAGTTGGGCAGCTCGCTCAGAAAATGCTCTCGGTGCGATCGTATTAACCGCCAGTCATAACCCGGCTAAATATCTCGGTTTGAAGGTTAAAGGTTATTTTGGTGGTTCTGTCTCGCCGGAAATTACCCAACAAATTGAAGCTTTATTGTCTAATCCGCCACAATTTAAGGCCAATGCAGGTAAATTAAGCACTTTTGAACCCTGGTCAGGTTATTGTCAGGGTTTACGCCAAAAAGTTAATATTGCCGCTATTGCCGAGGCGATCGAATCGGGACAACTAAAAGTTTATTCCGATGTCATGCACGGTGCGGCGGCTACCGGTTTAGAGCGTCTTTTGGGGGTGGGGATCACGGAATTACGCGGCAATCGCGATCCTTTGTTCGGTGGCGGCTCTCCGGAACCTTTACCGAGAAATTTGACGGAAATCATCGATAAACTGGCTCACAGCGCAAATTTAGCCCCTTTGCGAGTAGGTTTGGTCTTCGATGGGGATAGCGATCGAGTGGCGGCGATCGATGGTCAGGGGAATTTTTTAAGCACCCAAAATCTCATCCCGATTTTAATCGAGCATTTAGCCGGCAAAAAGGGAATGAGAGGGGAAATTGTCAAAACGGTGAGCGGTTCCGATTTAATCCCCAAATTAGCCAGTTTATACGGTTTATCGGTCTTTGAAACCCCGATCGGTTATAAGTATATCGCCGATCGAATGTTGACCACTCCTGTGTTAATTGGTGGGGAAGAGTCGGGAGGTGTCGGTTATGGTACTCACATTCCCGAACGGGATGCTTTATTATCAGCTTTATACGTTTTGGAAGCGGTGGTAGAATCGGGCCAAGATTTAAGCGATCTTTACGCGCAATTACAGGATAAAACTGGTTTTTATTCTCAGTATGATCGCATTGATTTACCCCTAGCTAATATGGAAGCTCGCGATCAGTTAATTACTGCTTTGGATCAGGAACCCTTAAGGGAAATTGCTGGTAAACAAGTGACTGATTGTAATCCTATAGACGGTTATAAATTCCGTTTAGAAGATGGCAGTTGGTTGTTAATTCGCTTTAGTGGTACAGAACCGGTTTTGCGTCTCTACTGTGAATCTTCAACCCTCGATCGAGTTCATGAAATTCTCGCCTGGGCAAAATCTTGGGCTACTTATATCTAAACAATAGAAAAAGGGTTTTTTGAAGAAACCCGTTTTCTATTCTATTATTTTTTAACGCATTCAATAATGCAAATATCCTCTTGAGTCGGAATAATTCGATTTAATTTTAATCCCGCTTGACTCAACAATTCCTCAAATTCTTCTGCGGTTCTTTCCTTACCTCCCGGACACATAACTAACATATTTAAGTCTAACATTTTAGCAGCCGAAGGATTATTACCCGAAGGAACAACCATTTCCAAGACTAAAACTTTCCCATCGCTATCTAAAGCTTGACAACAGTTTTTCAAAATAGCAATCGCTCGTCGATCATCCCAATCATGAATAATATGTTTTAGTAAATAGCCATCTCCTCCCGACGGTACGGATTCAAAAAAACTACCCCCAACGGTTTGACAACGATGGAGAATGCCGTGTTTTTCTAAAGTCGGTTGACAATGGGAAATTACATATTCTTCATCAAAAAGAATCCCTTTGAGGTGGGGATATTGCTCTAAGATTGTCCCCAACATCTCACCGTATCCCCCACCTACATCTACTAGGGTTTGAAATTCTGAGAAATCATACACAGCTAAAATAGCCTTCTCCTCCGAAAAAGAAAAACTATTCATCGACTGTTCAAAAATCTCGGCATCTAGCGGATGAGTTTGAAAATATTCAAAGACTCCCATCCCAAAGACATCATCAAAGGATGGTTGTCCCGTTTTAATACTATGTAACACATTTCCCCAGGCTTGATAATGGGGGGCTTCTCCTAACATAATTGCTGTCGCTTTTACTGACCGGGGATGGTCACTAGATAAATGTTCGGCTAAGGGAGTTAGTATAAACTGTTGAGATTCAGTTTCTTGAAAAATTCCTACACTAGCTAATGCTCGCATCAGTCGATATAAAGCAGCAGGATTAGTCTCAGTTAGGGAGGCCAAATCTTGACAAGATTTCGCTCCTTTGCTTAAATGCTCGGCTAGACTTAATTTAGCCGCAGCATAGATGGCCTGAGATAGCCAGTAACCCGAAACCATTTGGGTTAATTGAAGATGAAGAGGGAGTTCAGGTAAGGACATAAGCAACTTTTGTGGGAATACAATTAAACATTACTATATAGAATAAGCTGCCCGCGCATTTAAATTGCCTGTTGAGATGAGGCACTTTTGCAAGGGTCAACAGGAAAGGGATTGGGGGAGATTCAGCTAATGTCTAAGCGCAAGTAGAGAGATAAACACAAAATTTCAATCCAAAATTTAAAGCGGGTTTCCATTCAATTAATTTCTAAGCGCGAGTAGAGAGGTTAATTCATGAATTAACCCTACAAATGTTTCCATTCAATTAATTTCTAAGCGCGAGTAGAGAGCTACCATCACCAGACGTTGGCCGGTTTACTCCGTCCGTTGTCAGGCATTCCGCTCAAATCTTTTTTATCCTTCCATTTTCCGCCCCAATTCATTTGCTCGTCTCGTCCCTTATTATCGCATTGTCAACAAGCGTGAGCCACACAACGTTATAAGCTGTACTGAATTTAAACTGCCTATTGGAAATTTTAGGACAAATGCTCAAACTGCCTCTCCCCGCTCCTCTGCAATCTTAACGAATAATTTAGATAGTCAACAGCTTACCTGTCCTTGTGTGGCTTGCGTCGTCTCACGCAGGATTGGGGTGGCGAGGATAGATCTGCTCGGCGCGGTTGAACAATATCCAGCTGGTCAGAATGTACTTGTCTTGCGACTCCGGCACATTGCCGCGATGGGTGTGGGTAAAACCGGCGGGAGCGATCACCATCGTCCCAGAGGTTGGCTTGAGCTTCCGTTCTTGGTACAAGAACTCCGTCTCACCACCGCGCTCTACATCGTTCAGATAGAACATAAACAAAAGGACGCGATGGAGCGTCTCAGCAGCTGGGTCACAAGGATAGATTTCCGAATGCCAGTAGTAGTAACCACCGAGACTCTTCCCGTATTTCTGAACGTTGATCGCTCCCGGTCGAAACATTCTGAATAGGTACTCGGCGAGTTCCGGGTCTGATGCCGCCCCAACATCCGCAGCTGTTAAGGGTCTGAGCAGTCCGGTAGCCGGATCTTGCAAGCTTAATGCAAACGCACTGGTGATCAGGTATGGATACTTGCGAATGTACAACATCAGGTGACGCAGTGTGCTGTCGAGTATCTGACTGTGCAAATCGCTCCACTCGGAGAGGCCTGTGATGGTGATGTCGGTGCTGTTCTTCTTGGATTTGTCGACTCCATGACCGATCCGTCCATCTGACTTGCGATCGCTGGCTTCGAAACGATGCCTGATCTCTTCGCACAATTGGGGGGGTAAAGCATTTTCGTACATCTCGATAAAGTCAGTTGTCATTCCAGTTTTCCCACCCCAAAGCCCTAGATACCTACGCACGCAGTCACGGCTCCCATCTGGTTGATTATTATAACAGGTTTGCGTTGCATCAAGACCTTTGCCCGTATCCGGAGGCAGATGCACGCTGAGGCAAAGGTTTCAGTTTCCATTCAATTAATTTCTAAGCGCGAGTAGAGAGTGAGAACTATTACAGCAATAAAAATTACCCTTTTTTATAGTTTCCATTCAATTAATTTCTAAGCGCGAGTAGAGAGATTTCTACCAGTGTAAGTATGCTTTGCGATATACAAAGAGTTTCCATTCAATTAATTTCTAAGCGCGAGTAGAGAGCAGCGTAAAACAAAGATGGGGTGGATTGACCTATCAACGTTTCCATTCAATTAATTTCTAAGCGCGAGTAGAGAGCATCACGGGCATCAGCACATCCAACAGGATAATGTCGGGTGACCAGCGCTGCGCCAGCGTAATGGCCTCGGCGCCCGAAGCGGCGCCCAGAACCTCAAAATACTCATCCTGTAACCGGGCTTCGAGCAGCTTGCGGTTGGGTAGGCTGTCATCCACCACCAGAACCCGCGCCGTCATGCGAGCCCGCTTCCCCGCATGAAGGTGGCAGGCGCGCCCAACGACGCCATGTCCATTGGCCAAAATGGAAATGGCGATAGGGCACCGGCACGCCGGTAGCGGATCGGGGCTGCATTTCTTCCCATGCGCGACATATGTCCCGAAATAATGCGAAAGGATAGAGTGCCCAATAGGCGGTTTGGTCCCATTCAGCTGCTGGCGATGACCGCTTCCCGCCCGTCCTGATGGCGAAGATGGGCGATCAATCGGGCATTCGGGCTTTCGCGGAGCTTCACCGCCTCGGCCAGGCCGCGCGCGGCGATGGCCTGGCGCAGCGCATCCATATCCGGGTGCTGGGCTTCAAGGCCGGTCAGGCGCCAACCGGAATCGGGAATTTGCGCTGCGGCGCGCGCGCCATCCCATTGGATCAGCGGCGGGATCAGATTGCCCATATCCTGGCGCTGCGGCGGAAAGGCCATGCGCCAGGAAAGCGCCCCGCGACGCATGGCGCGCACCTCCCCAGCATGAGAGGCGCCAAGCCGCGCCACCACCGCTTCAATCGCTGGCGTTGCCGCGACATAGGCAATCAATTGCGGCTCCGCTTCCAGCGCCAATTTCAGCGCGGGATCATCCAGATCAAAGGGCCGGGGATAGGCCGGGGTGGCCTGGGCCGGGTCGGGGGCGATGATTTCAATATACTGATCCGGGCCAAGGCCCAGCAGCATGTTATGCGTACCAACGCCCGGATGCGCCCCACCGGGGATAGGCCGCAGGCCCAAATGGCGTTCCAGCCAAGCTGCGCCCGCTTCCAGCGTTGCAGCCCCAATTACAAGATGATCAATCTCAGCCATATTATCCCCCAAGCCTGCCCCTGTTTCTGGCGCGGCTGATGTTTTCTGCCGCATTGTGTCTCGGCCTTGTAGTGCTGCCCATTGAGGCCTGTCACGTATTGACCAGGATCAAGAAAGCAGACCGCTTTGCCTTCGCGTTTCCATTCAATTAATTTCTCTAGCGAGTAGAGAAAAACCGGCTCTTCGTTACCCTTTATGCTAAATCAACAGACAAGATGCCAAGACAACATACTTCTAACCCAAAAATTCCGAAAGTTTCTAAAGCCATAGCCTCTCCGTTTTATTAGTTTAAGT
>NZ_SFBO01000227.1:0-4361 GCF_007095705.1 Microcystis sp. Msp_OC_L_20101000_S702 | reverse complement strand
GGTTTTGATAACCAAATTAAAGCAGCTCTAAAGAGTTTTGAGTTAAAAGTTAAACTTCAAGTTTTCATTCAGGACGAATGTACTGATTAACTAATTTTTTGGGGAAAATTAGTTAACCCGTGATTATAACATATAATTAATTTGCAAGAGTTCTATAGACTTAGCTCTCAAATGTCAAGCTAATTTTATAATCAGTTACAATCAAAGAGACCTACAACCTATTGAAAAATTCGGCATTTTTATTTTAACACCCAAACAATTTTTACGATTACTAGGAGAAATCAAACCATGAAACTAAGCACCAACATTCCAGATGTTTTATATCAACAAATTGAAACCTTAGCCAATAAACAAAACATACCAGTAGAGCAACTGGTAACAATGGCTTTATCTGCCCAAATATCCTCTTGGATGACTAAAGATTATCTAGAAGAAAAAGCACAACAGGGAAGTTGGGAGAAGTTTCAACAAGCATTAGCTAAAGTTTCAGATGGGGAGCCAGAAGATTATGACAAAATGTAACACAATTCTTTTTTGGTAAATCTATAGAAAAATCCCAAGTTAAAGCTGAAATTGTTGCTGAATACTTTTGGGCTAAGGAGAATTTTTTATTCATGGTTCGCTTAATTTTTTAAGGAAAGGTTTTTAAAATTTTCTGTAACTTTTGTCCTGTATTGTTTCTAGCGAATAACTGTAGGATGGTACTCGAAGGTAGCTCGCTGTTCGGTCGTTCGTTAAGAAAAATGACTGGAAGGGTGATACTTAGTCATGCGTTTGGTAGCATGGCGGGAGAAGAAATGTAATTGTTATGGGCAAACCACAAATCGCCGTCCGAATTCCCCCACCTCTCCTCGCCGAACTCAACCAGTACGTCGAGCGGGTTGGCACGTCCAAGACGGATGTGATTGTCAGTGCGGTTTCGCGTAGCGAGTGCCTTCGGCAATGCTGCTTACTTGGGCTGTGCCGAGACTGTACCGTTGAGTCAGCGGATGGCAGAGGTTGAGAGAAAGATAATGGAATTAGAAAGCTTGGCTAAAGGCAAGCGAGATAACATTTAGGGGAAATCAACACAATGACCGAAGATATCGCGACTCCCAGCAAAATATGGATTATTACGGGTGATGATCTTCAAAAAACGCCCACCGGCGCTAGAAGTAGCAGTGATATCGGGGGACGGCTCGGTGAAAAGGAAAGACCGCCCGAAGTTGCGGCCACCGAAAGAAGTCAAGTGGATGTGTCCAAACTGAAGCTAGAAATGCAGGGCTTTCTCAAAGCGATGCGGGAAATGCTCAATGAAGCCGATCCTCCAGGCGCTAAAATCCGGCTCGATGAAGTGGAACTGTCTGTAGAAATTAATGGGGAAGGACAAGTTAGCCTGTTTGGGGTCGGGGGCAAAGCAGGAGGGAAAGGAGCGATGACATTTAAGTTCAAGAGAAAAGATGGCTAAAAACTGGGTGATAGCGATCGGCATCAACGAGTATGACAACCTCAAGCCGCTGAAATACGCCAAGAAAGACGCGGAAGCGATCAAAGCTTGGTGTGAAGGGGAGGGAGGATTCGATCACAGTGGGATATTTCTCTTTACCGAAGATTCTCCACCCATTCCTGCTAGTCCCCCCATTCCCACGCAACTAACCCACGGTCGTCTCAAGCGGTTTCTTCAGAAGCAGTTCGAGACTCCCCTGCTTAAGTCTGGAGACAATCTCTGGTTTTTCTTTGCTGGTCATGGCCGGCGCTATCAAGACAAAGACTATCTGATGCTGCCAGATAGTGATCCGGGCAATGTAAGAGAAACGGCTGTATCGGTGGATTATGTCACCGAGCGGCTGCGGCGGTCTGGGGCCGATAACGTCGTACTATTATTAGATGCCTGTCGAGATGAAGACAGCCGAGGCGGTCTGGGCATTGGAGAGGAGGAGCATCAGGGAGTCATAACCTTTTATTCCTGTACTGCCAATCAGCAATCTTGGGAGATCGATGAGTTACAACAAGGCTCATTTACTCATACGCTGCTGGAAGGATTGCGGCGGCAAGGAGAAGCCAATTGTGCTACGGTCGAGCGTCTAGACGAACATCTGCGCCGTCAAGTCGAGCAAACTAACGCTAGATATGGGAAACCGAGACAGAATCCCTATCTGAAAGCAGAACCGCCCCACAAGCTCTATTTTATTTTGTTAGAACAAGTTGCCACGCTTAGGGACGTGCAACCCCTAAAATATCAGGCTTCCTTAGCAGAAAATAGGGGCGACCTTGACTTAGCTGAACAGTTATGGATTCGTGTCTTAGGAGCATCTCGTGGCGATTTAGATGCGATCGAAGCTATCAAGCGCATCGCTCTAAGACAGTCTTCGATTCCTTTGACGCGTCGCGAATACGTCACGGGGTCTGAGGGAAATAGGTCATCGACCCCTAAACCTTCTCAAGAAACTGGACTCAAGGTATTTAACTTTGAGGTGGTGCGAGTAAATGCGAAGGGTGAGCAAATCAAAAAAGAGTCGAAACAGTCCCAATATTTCAGGGAAGATTTGGGCAACGGCATCACCTTAGAAATGGTCGCCATTCCGGGGGGAACTTTCCTGATGGGAACAGAAGACGAGGAAATCGAAAGACTGGTAAAAAAATTTAATTGGGAAGGATTTAGAAGGGAAAGACCACAACATGAAGTAACTGTCCCACCCTTCTTTATGGGTAAATACCCCATCACCCAGTCCCAGTGGAAAGCGATCGCCGCAACCGCTAAAATAGACATCGACCTAGAGACAAACCCTTCTAACTTCAAAGGGGATGAGCTACCCGTAGAAAGTGTCAACTGGTATCAAGCAACGGAATTTTGTAAACGACTATCAAGAGAAACAAAACGGGAGTATCGACTACCGAGTGAAGCGGAATGGGAATACGCTTGTCGTGCTGGAACCACCACCCCGTTTTACTTTGGGGAAACCATTACCGGGGAATTGGCCAACTACTGTGCCAGCGAAACCTACGCAGAAGAAGCGAAGGGAGAAGATCGACAACAAACGACTCCCGTGGGACAATTTCCCCCCAATGCCTTCGGACTGTACGATATGCACGGCAATGTCTGGGAATGGTGCGCCGATACTTGGCACGATAACTATGACGGTGCGCCGACGGATGGCAGTGTCTGGACAGAAAATAGGAATGATAATCGTTCTCCTGCGCGGGGCGGTTCTTGGTGCAACTATCCAGATCTCTGCCGTTCCGCTTTCCGCGGCTACTACGACCGCCGCGGCTACGGCAACTACGGTTTTCGGGTGGTGTGCGGTGCTGGGAGGACTCTGTAACCCTTTTTCCCTTTTTTTCCCTTTTTACCCTCATTCCCTATTTTTTCTTTTTTCTTTTCTTTCCCGCCCTTAGGCGGGTCGATTTTTTTGAGAAAATGGCATTAATGTTAAATTTTATTAAGGCAATGAAAGAATTAGCTGAAAATTCACCCGATCTCGCGTAGCGAGCGCGTTGCGACCGAAAGTCAACTTTTTGCCACTAAATACGGCGCTAGTTTCCTCGGTTTTCGCATTCTACCCGACCGAGTTCACGTCAGGAATAGTAACCTTCATCGGGGTAGGAGAAGACTCAGACGATTGCAACAAGATTATGCGATCGGTACAATTGAATGGCAAGATGTAGAACGATCTCGCGTAGCGAGCGCGTTGCGACCGCTGACTAGCTGGATGGCACATCTAGAACACGGTGACACCTGGCAACTAAGAAAACAGATATTCGATTCCCTCACATTCGTGAGGCATTGAAGAAGGGATAGGCGAACCCGACCGCGGGGCGGTTCTTGGTACAACAATCCAAATAACTGCCGTTCCGCTTACCGCGACAACAACAACCGCCGCGACAACAACAACAACGGTTTTCGGGTGGTGTGCGGTGCTGGGATTACTCTTTATCGTCGGAGTTGGCAGGTGGCAATCTGTCAAGAGTGCATCGAAGAGTCCAGCCTGTTCCTGCGATGTTGGCGACGACATCCAAAAATCAAACCGAGTCGGGGAGCCTGGTAGGTTGCGAAGGGTCGTACCGATTTAGCTGATTTGTGTACTGTTCCTTTAGAGAGTTACCGGAAATATTATTCTTCTAATTCGCCCAAAGTTGGTCTAGATGGATTCAATCGCTTCACGTCTTTTGGCAATGATTTGCATCTTAATTGAAAACTTTTGGTCAAAAGTGAAAGCGACATTAAGAAAACTGAAGGCGAGAACTTACAAAGACTTAATAGAAGGGGCTCTTCGGGAATTGTTATGCAAATAATTAACTTAAAATAAAATTCGATGAGAGCAACTACGCTCAAAAGTAGCTGAAATTCATACAGGAAAGGACTTAAGGCACAAATAGGTTAA
>NZ_SFBO01000226.1:0-18611 GCF_007095705.1 Microcystis sp. Msp_OC_L_20101000_S702 | reverse complement strand
CAGCTATTAATCACTGGCAACAAGCCTTACATCTTTCTGAAAAATTAAATATTCTCTCCCATAAAGAGAACTGTGAACAAAATCTAGAAAGGTTGTTAAACCCCAACTAAGTTGAGACTCGTATTATATACATGACTACAATTCCACGGGTACATTAAGAAAAGTTAATGGGTGTATCCATTAATGGATAAGGGTTTTCGGCTCTTGTAGTATATATATTTGATGGCAATTCGGACATTCAATTGTTTCATTTAAAAGAGCGAGCTTTAAGAAAATTGTCTGAGCATTTTTTTGATAATTGACCCCTGTTACATTCGGTAAATCGAGGAGTTGACCAAAATTTATCCACATAACCCACCTCCTGTTCTGTGTCACCATTATACCATGCTCACACAGAACCTAGAAAAGCCCAATTTTAGGTAAAGTGTCATCAAATTCCTGCGAAGTCTCTTGCCTCATCTCAACAAGCAATTTAAATACGTGGGCAGCTTAAAAGAGTCTTAACTATGGCAGTTATCTTAATGGTGAGGTACGAAGTTGATGCCAGCAAGGGAATCTTTAAGAAATTAGCCAAAATGCCTGAGTATAGATATTGACGGCGCTAGACTGCCAACGTATAGATAAATACTGTTTCTGGAAGCCCATGACTGTCAGCTACGAAAAAATTACCCCACCGACAACAGGCTCGACAATTACTTTTTCTGACGGAAAACCTCTAGTTCCCGACGATCCCATCATTCCCTTCATTCGTGGTGACGGTACGGGAGTCGATATCTGGCCCGCAACCGCAAAAGTTATCGATGCAGCGATCGCCACAGCCTACGGTGGTCAAAGGAAAATCCATTGGTTTAAAGTCTATGCTGGTGATGAAGCTTGCGAAATCTACGGGACTTATCAATATCTACCCCAAGATACATTGACAGCGATTAAAGAATATGGTATAGCCATCAAAGGTCCCTTGACCACTCCCATCGGTGGCGGCATTCGTTCCCTGAATGTGGCTTTGCGGCAAATTTTTGACCTTTATGCCTGTGTTCGTCCCTGTCGTTACTATGCGGGAACCCCTTCCCCCCATAAAACCCCGGAAAAACTCGATGTCATCGTCTATCGGGAAAATACCGAGGATATATATCTCGGCATCGAATGGAAACAAGGCACGGAAATCGCCGATAAACTGATTAATTATCTCAACACGGAACTAATTCCCGCCACTCCCGAACACGGTAAAAAACAAATTCCCCTTGATGCGGGTATCGGGATCAAACCGATTAGTAAGACGGGTTCCCAAAGATTAGTCCGCCGGGCGATCGAACGAGCGCTGACTTTACCGAAACCGAAAAATCAAGTTACTCTCGTCCACAAGGGTAACATTATGAAATATACGGAAGGGGCGTTCCGGGATTGGGGTTATGAATTAGCTAAGAGTGAATTCCGGGATGTGTGCGTTACCGAGATGGAATCATGGATCCTGAGTAATAAGGAGAAAAACCATGATCTGAGCATCGAAGATAACGCCCGCATGGTAGAACCGGGTTATGATGCCCTCACCGACGAGAAAAAAGCCAAAATCTGCCAAGAAGTGACCAGTGTTCTCGATGCTATCTGGGAAACCCACGGCAATGGGCAATGGAAAGATAAAATTATGGTTAACGATCGCATTGCCGATAGTATCTTCCAACAGATCCAAACCCGTCCCGATGAATACTCGATCCTCGCTACTATGAACCTGAATGGCGATTATCTCTCCGACGCAGCAGCGGCGATCGTCGGTGGTTTAGGGATGGGACCCGGGGCGAATATTGGCGATACTTGCGCTATTTTTGAGGCAACCCACGGCACAGCCCCTAAACACGCCGGTTTAGACCGAATTAACCCCGGTTCGGTGATTCTTTCTGGGGTGATGATGTTGGAATACATGGGATGGCAAGAAGCGGCCGATTTGATTAAAAAAGGCATCGCAGCAGCGATCGCTAATCGACAAGTTACCTACGATTTAGCGCGTCTGATGGAACCCCCCGTTAATCCTCCCCTGAAATGTTCCGAATTTGCCGACGCGATTATCTCCCATTTTGGCGATTAATTTTCTGGTTAGGGTAGCCTGAAAACTGCCCTATTTTTCGGAAAATACCCTAACTACCGAGGTCTTGACAAAATAGGCAAAAACCAGAACTTCCCCCTTGATATCAAATCCATAGTTAGAGCTTGTTTCCTGCCAGGAATAACCCGGTATTTCTGAATCGGTTAACTCTTTTTCTGAGATGCTATCGACTAACTTTTGAGCCTCTTTAATGCTGAAGGGGACTCGAGACAACCAACGCATTTCTCTCATTAGTTTTAAATTCTCTTTGCTATAGAGGGCGCTATCGCCGATTATTAAACTGTCAAAGTAAACTTGTTTTTTAAATTCTCGGGCGATTTGACCAAAAACCGCTTTGTCCGCTTCATTTCCGTCACCTACTTTCAGGAATAAAGGTACATCTCCATCCCCACTTACGATTAAGTCAATCATAAATTGTTTTAAGTCAGGTCTTCGGTCGCGGGAGTATCCGTAGGTAATTTTTATTGGCTTTTGTCTGGTTTCAATTTCTTCTCCAACTGCTCCTGATTTCAGGATTTCTACTGTTGGGTATTCCTTTTTATATTCTCCTTCTACTGATAGAGAAGTCGAATCTAAATGGGAATTCTCGGTTGCTACACCAAATTTTTTCACGGCGGCTAAACTAATGAGTAGGAAAATGACCGAAACATTAAGTTGATAAAGTTTGTCCATTACTCGACCAATTTTATCATCATTTAATTGTTTGGGTTCGATGCCCTCTCCCAGCAGATGTTCGGTTGCTTTATCTTCAAAAAATTGAGGAAATAAATACAAGGCCCGGGAGACAAATCCCAATCCGTTCAGGATAATTGCTTTGACGACTTGCCCCGCTGTGACAATTTCTCCTCGCTATTTCATCGATAATTCCGGCTACTAATCCCAGATGGTCTAGATTTTTGACTTCAATTTCTGTTGATTGATTCCTGGTCGAACAGTCCACTCGCCTCAGTTTTCCAACAATTCCTATTTTGGTTCTTCCGAACTTACACTGTAGAAAATTGCCCAAGCTCCCTCTCTGTCCAGCAATGCTCTAAAGTTGATAAATATCAATCTAACAAAAACTCAAAGCCTTGCTGTACAAACTTTACAAGCATAAGTTGTTAATAGTTTTGCATGACAGATTCGGTAGAGCCCCTATTTTTTCGGGTTTCAAGACCCCCCTAGCTGGTGCCGAGAAAACCTTCACCAGCTAAGTATTTTTACTCAAGTCTCTGGAGGGGGACAGCTTATGTGACAGTTGAGGGTGCGGAATGTGGGTTTGATTCTTCCACCTCAGCGGCCGACCCCGCTTGATTGTAAAGATTTGTTTAGCTTAACCAGAGGTTGATAGTGCGTAGGCTAAGATGAATTGTAAATGGATTCAAAATGAATTTCAAATGAATTCAAGATGAGCCAATCTGGTGGACTGTCGTATTTTGATCATGGAGTTGCCATTTTGTGAGTAAGAAATGGTTCGCAGATAACAGTTTGTCGATCGGGCGGACTCCTCTAGTGCGCCTTAATCGAATCGTTGGCAACAATCACGCCACGGTTCTGGCCAAGATTGAAGGTCGCAATCCGGCCTATTCGGTCAAATGTCGTATTGGTGCGGCCATGATCTGGGATGCAGAACAACGGGGACTATTGGGGCCGGGCAAAGAACTGGTGGAACCCACCAGTGGCAATACAGGCATTGCCCTGGCCTTTGTAGCCGCCGCTAAGGGGATTCCCCTAACCCTGACCATGCCTGAAACCATGAGCTTGGAGCGGCGCAAACTGTTGCTCGCCTATGGAGCCAATCTGGTGTTAACAGAAGGGACTAAAGGCATGACTGGAGCGGTGGCAAAGGCAGAAGAAATTGCCGCGTCTAATCCCACTCGCTATGTGTTGTTGCAACAGTTCCGTAATGCTGCCAATCCCCGCATCCATGAGGAAACCACCGGCCCCGAAATTTGGCAGGACACAGATGGGGCGATCGATATTCTCGTGTCGGGTGTGGGAACGGGCGGAACCATTACGGGAGTTTCGCGCTATATCAAAAAAACCCAAGGAAAACCGATTTTATCGGTAGCGGTGGAGCCAGAAGCCAGCCCCATACTATCCCAAGCCCGGGCAGGTCAGCCCTTAAAGTCCGGCCCTCACAAAATTCAGGGCATTGGGGCGGGGTTTGTTCCCGAAGTTCTAGATTTATCCCTCGTGGATGGGATTGAAACCGTTTCCAACGAAGAGGCCATTCTTTATGCCCAACGGTTGGCCAAGGAAGAAGGGATTATCTCGGGCATTTCCTGCGGTGCCGCCGTCGCCGTCGCCGCTCGTTTGGCACAACAACCCGAACACCAAGGCAAAACCCTTGTCGTGATTTTGCCAGATTCCGGGGAACGGTATTTGAGTTCCATCCTGTTCGAAGGGGTATTTAATGAGCAAGGGTTAGTGGCATGACGAGCGAGCATCCGAGCAGTTCCAGCGCTCTCTCCCAACCCACCTTGTCCTTGGATCTCGATGAAATTATCGCTCAATTGTCTAAACCTCGTGGCGAGTCGTTCCACAGTTGGTCTCAATCACGAAGCCATTTCCCCTTGCCCTCCCGTGAGGCCTTATTTCGGATTGTCGATCGACTGCGTGCCGTTCTCTTTCCCTATCACTTTGGCAATCCCGATTTAGGCGAAACGTCCAGCCGCTATTTTATCGGTCATACCCTCAATGAAGTCTTGCAACTGCTGCATCACCAGGTTTGTCGCGAACAGTGGTTGCTGGGGTCGCAGTTGCACTGGTCGTCAGACCAGATTGAGAAGCACGCCCAAGGAACGGTACAAGCCTTTGCCACTCAATTACCTCATCTGAAAGCTCTACTGGAAACCGATATCACGGCGGCCTATCGAGGTGATCCGGCGGCCAGAAATTTAGATGAAGTATTGTTTTGTTACCCCGGGGTAACGGCCATCACTTATCACCGCATTGCCCATGCCCTGTATCGGTTGGACTCGCCCCTGTTGGCGCGGATTATCAGTGAAATTGGTCATTCCTTAACGGGGATTGACATTCACCCCGGCGCCTCGATCGGCAATAGTTTCTTTATCGATCATGGTACGGGGGTTGTGATTGGGGCCACCACGGTGATTGGCGATCGCGTGCGCCTTTACCAAGCGGTCACGCTCGGTGCGAAAAGCTTTCCCCGGGACGAATCGGGCAGTTTAATCAAAGGTCAACCCCGTCATCCGATTATTGAAGATGATGTGGTGATTTACTCAGGTGCAACGATTCTCGGTCGGGTAACTATCGGTCGGGGCGCCACCATCGGTGGAAATGTTTGGTTAACCCGCAGTGTGCCGCCGGGGGGTTTTGTCTCCCAGGCGCAACTACGACAGGAAATGTTTGATGACGGCTCGGGAATTTGAGGGGCTGTCCGGGCTGTGAATGTTCGGCCATAACAGTCGCTTTGTTACTTTTTTTTTTGAATTGGAGGATTTAACTCAATGACCTATACCCAAGATCATGAATTGCAACTGGCTTTGGGAGATGCTGCCGCTCGGCAGTTGGCCAATGCCACAAAGACCGTTCCTCAGTTATTGACCATTTCGCCCCGGTGGTTCGTTCGCCTCTTGCATTGGCTACCCGTTGAAGCGGGGATTTATCGTCTCAATAAAGTCAGGGATGCCTCCCGGGTTGAGGTGGCCTGCTCTGAACGAGACGAGCGGGAGCTGCCCGAAACCTTTGTGGATTACGAAGAGAACCCCCGGGAGTATTTCTTGAGTGCGGTGAATACGGTACTGGATGTTCACACTCGCGTGTCCGATCTCTACAGCAGTCCCCACGATCAGATCCATGAACAATTGCGCCTGACGATTGAAACGCTGAAGGAACGTCAAGAAAATGAGTTGATCAACAACCATGAGTACGGATTGCTCAACAATATTGTTGATTCCCAGAAAGTGCAACCTCGCAATGGTGCGCCCACGCCAGACGATTTGGATGAGTTGCTGGTCAAGGTGTGGAAGGAACCGGCATTTTTCCTCGCCCATCCTAAAGCGATTGCGGCCTTTGGCCGAGAAGCAACCCGACGGGGTGTACCCCCTGCTACGGTGTCATTATTCGGGTCTCAGTTTATTACTTGGCGGGGCGTGCCTTTGATTCCTTCCGATAAGTTGGCCGTGAATGAACAAGGCAAAACCAATATTTTGTTATTGCGGGTAGGAGAAAGCCGTCAAGGGGTGGTCGGTCTCTATCAGCCCAATTTACCCGGTCAACAGGGAGTTGGCTTGTCGGTGCGATTTATGGGGATTAGTCGCAAGGCGATCGCCTCTTACCTGGTCTCCCTCTACTGTTCGTTGGCAGTGTTGACCGACGACGCAGCGGCCGTACTGGAGAACGTTGATGTCAACCAATACCACATCTACGACTATGACTAACCCCGAACTGATCCCTGAAAAGGCGGCGGGGAATCTACCTGCTCTATCCCCGCCCACGACTGCCCCAACTGAGGTCGAGAACATTTCTCTTAACCCCTTATTCCAACCTGACCTTCTTGAGCATCTCGCCCAGACGATAATTCAAGAACTACAACGGCACGACCTTAAGGCCGAGGTGGCGAAGGGGTTGAGTCCAGACCGGGATTATCTGGTGCCATCCACCCCCGCAACTTCCCCGGCTGCTGTGGGCGAACGGCCCACAGTTCCCTTGGCTGTACCCTTAGCAACCCCCTCTTTCTACTTCATTGAGGAGTTAGAAACAAAAATCCCCGACCTTCCGGCGGTAGTGGCCAAGCCTGAACAGCTTGTTCAAGTCCCAGCGATCGATCCCCTTTTTGTCCCCCATGCCAGCGGGCGAAGCGTTCAACGACCCAGCTTCTTTGATGTTCATACCGTTCGCCTGGATTTTCCTATCCTGCAAGAACGGGTGAATGGCAAACCGCTGATCTGGTTCGACAATGCCGCAACAACTCAAAAGCCCCAAGCAGTCATCGATCGCCTCGTTCATTTCTACAGCCATGAAAATTCCAATGTGCATCGTGCCGCCCATGAATTAGCGGCCCGTTCCACAGATGCTTACGAAGCGGCCAGAGAAACGGTACGCCGTTTTCTCAATGCCTCATCTGCTAACGAAATCATTTTCGTGCGGGGAACAACGGAAGGCATTAATCTGGTGGCAAAAAGCTGGGGACAACAAACCCTGCAAGCGGGGGATGAGATTGTCCTCACCCATCTAGAACACCATGCCAATATTGTGCCTTGGCAGCAACTAGCCGCCCAAACGGGAGCAAAATTGCGGGTTGTCCCCGTCGATGACCACGGGCAGATTTTACTGGCAGAGTACCAACAATTACTCAACTCCCGCACAAAACTGGTGGCTTTTTCCCATGTTTCCAATGCCTTGGGAACCATTACCCCCGCCAAACAAATCATTGACTTGGCCCATCGGGTCGGGGCCAAAGTCTTGTTAGATGGCGCTCAATCGGTTTCCCACATTCCGATCGATGTTCAACAATTAGGGTGTGATTGGTTCGTCTTTTCCGGGCATAAAGTCTTTGGTCCCACAGGGATCGGGGTACTTTATGGTCAAGAAGACCTGTTAAATGCCACGGTTCCCTGGCAAAGCGGCGGCAACATGATCGTGGATGTGACGTTTGAGCGTACCGTGTATCAGGCGGCTCCCACTCGTTTTGAGGCTGGAACGGGCAATATTGCCGATGCCGTTGGCTTAGGGACGGCCTTGGATTATGTTCAGCAGATTGGTTTGACCACCATTGCCAATTACGAGCATGAACTTCTGGAGTACGCCACTGCGGGACTGACAACCATCCCGGGCCTGCGTTTGATTGGGACGGCAGCCGATAAGGCCGGCGTGCTTTCCTTTGTGCTAGAGGGATTTGATGTGGAAGTGATTGGACAAGCCCTGAATCGGGAAGGGATTGCCGTGCGGGCAGGCCATCACTGCGCTCAACCCATTCTGCGACGCTTTGGTTTAGAGGCAACGGTGCGCCCTTCCTTGGCTTTCTACAATACTAAAGCCGAGGTGGATGCGCTGGTGGCTGCGTTGGAACGTCTGCAACACCAATAAACTGACTGGAATAGGTGGGGCAGCTTGTACACCTATTCCAGTTCTCCCTAAACTGCCACCTATTTAAAATGTATAGCTGGACTTCCCCCATACATAAATACTAAAAAATTAACAAAACCCTTACTGCAGGTCGCTTCTAAGAAAAAATTGAAAAGAGGCTGCTAGGTACATTTTTCACTTGAAAATGGCTGTACCGTTGACTGTATCTGGAGTAGAGCGATTCCGTAGAGTTGGCTGTATAGTGATCGCTAACCTGATTTTAACAGATAGTGTCATTCATCTCTAGAGTAAGGGATTCGCTCTGTAGCCATGTTTTTGCTGGTTTTCTGCCCCGAAACAAGCTATAATGGTCTAAAGGTCAAATTTGAAAATTTTTGCCTCAAACCCTATCTGCGTAAGAACTTCAGGATTTTGTGTCCAGTAGTTCATTAGTATTGTATTGCTTGAACTCAGGCTCTGTAAGACTTTTAGCCATAGCTAGTATGTTTATACGGGGGAAGTCCAGGTATAGGAGGGTGAGGAGCGGGTTTTTCAAGTTGGATTGGGAGTTAATTATCTTATTAAAAACGGATTGGTCTGACTTTCCTAAAGAGGCAAAAGGGGGAATAAATAATCAGTTTTTAATAACCAGATTTAGTATAATTAGAACCACTTACTTAGGGTAATCTATTTTCTTCTCCCTTCTGTGTCACCTAAAAATAACTACCATGTCCGATTTTCCTGAATCTATCCGCAATACTAGCGTCAGCGATCAAGCTACTAATAATGATGCTCTCGGATTTGAGCCTTATGTAATAGCGATCGCTGAATTTTTGTTGCATGAGCAGACACAACCACCCCTAACTTTATCGGTTGAGGGAGAGTGGGGTAGTGGCAAGTCTTCTTTTATGAAAATGTTAGAGGAATATTTACGAAAAAAGGGAGGTCGGACGGTTTGGTTTAATGCTTGGCGACACGATAAAGCGGAGTCGGTATGGGCTACCTTTGCACTGTCTTTTATTCAGCAGATTTCTACGCCCAAAAATTGGCGAGATTTGCCTCGAATTATCCTAGGATACTTTAAATTACAATTATTGCGTTTTAACTTAGAAAAAGGCTTATTTGAATTAATTAAAGCTTTACCAGTAATAATTTTTGTGATTTGTGCCTCAATTGCCATTCCCTTTATTTTAATCGTTTATGGAGTTGAAGGAATTAACGAATTAATCAGAGCAACAACCTCTCCAGATGTTTTTTGGAGCAAAATTAATTCAGTTGTTAAGTTATTATTTACTGCGGTCGGTTTAACCTTATCAGGAGCAGGTATTTTCGCTGGTATTAAGAGTTTATTGAGAAATTTTCAAAGGTTACTCCAAAACCCCAAAAACAACCTAATTAAATATATAGAAGCCCCAGATTATAAAAAACAATCGGCATTTGTAGAAGAATTTCATGAAGATTTTGCTAAAATTGTCGATGCTTATATTGGCAATGATCGGGTATATGTATTTATTGACGATTTAGATCGTTGTGAACATCCAAAATCAGCAGACTTGATGCAAGCGATTAACTTGATGATTGCTGATGATCCTTCAGTGGTGTTTATTTTAGGAATGGACAGAGAAAAAGTAGCCGCTAGTTTAGCGGTAAAATACGAAAATATTCTCAAGTATTTACCGTCGGAAACCACAGAAATTGATCCTGATATTTTAGCGAGACGTAGTGCTAATAAAGGGTTAGCTTATGGTTATACCTTTATTGAAAAGTTTGTCCAGCTTCCCTTTTTAGTTCCCCAACCATCCCAGTCAGATTTTGAGCGTTTTTTGATTCAGCTTGCTACTTCAACTCCTCCCAATTTACAGCCAGCTAAACCTCATTTTACATTTTTTCAGTCATTCTGGGGTAAGTTTAAGTTAGCTTTACCCTGGAGAAATAATTCGCAAAAGCATCTCACTTCCCCAACAAGTAATCAGACAAGTGATTTAAAAAACTTGTCTCTAGATAATCCTTCGATAGAATCCGAACAAACCGAAAAAGAGAAAGCACGAGCAGCCGTAATTAAGCGATTAGAAGCGATTCAAGTCAACAAATCTGATAATAGAGATTCCCAAACAGTGCGGAATGTCATTATGATGGTAGCTCCCGCATTGGATTACAATCCGCGACGGATTAAACACTTTATCAATGTCTTTCGTCTCAAGGTTTATATCGCTAATGAAACTGGTTTATTTTTTGAAGAGCGAGATGAGAATGATAATTTGTTAGTTCCTTCTCTAACTTTTGAACAGTTAGGTAAATTTACTGCCATTAGTTTAAAATGGCCATTGTTATTATCAGATTTAGAAAATGATAAGCAAATTTTAGCAAAATTAGAAGAATTTGCACTAGATGAAGAAAAAACCAAAGAATATGAAGAGTCGATTCGCTATTGGGGTAGTCATACTAAGCTTAAAGCTTTAATGGCTTACGGTCATGAAAAATCGGCAGCTAACTCTAAATTTAGCTTGGCAGAGGTAAATGTTGATAAATTATTACAAGTATCGCCCAAGATAATTCGGCAAACTGAAACTGTAATTTTACCAAACTTTAACCCAGAAATGGTGGATATACCCGCTGGTAAATTTAACATGGGTTCTAATGAGAATGAGAATGAAAAACCGATACATGAAGTAATTGTGCCAGCATTTCAGATAGGCAAATATCCCGTCACCCAAGCACAGTATCAAGCGGTGATGGGAACCAATCCTTCCAGGTTTTCAGGAAATCCCCAGAACCCGGTAGAAACCATTAATTGGTTTGATGCTCAAGAGTTTTGTGAAAAATTGAGCCAGTTAACCGGAAAAAACTACCGTTTGCCTACAGAAGCAGAATGGGAATATGCCTGTCGCGCTGGTACAAAAACCCGATTTAGTTTTGGCGATGATAAAGAGCAACTAGGAGATTATGCCTGGGTTGATGGTAATTCAAATAATACAACCCATCCTGTTGGGGAAAAGCGGCCTAATCCTTGGGGAATCTATGATATGCACGGCAATGTTTGGGAATGGTGTGCTGATCAAAATCATGAAAGTTATGCTCGCAAACCAGACAATATTAGAGAAAATGGCAGTCTTGCATGGAGAGATAACAATATAACTAATAAGTCATCAATAATACGGCGTGGCGGTTCGTGGTGCCGCGACCCTTTGGCCTATAGCTCAGCGTATCGAGGCAAAAGCGTTGCCGATATTCGCAACGATATCGGTTTTCGTGTTGTGTGCGATCTCCCCTAATCAGTTATCAGTTGGGAGCCACCATTGGCGTAATAATATTATTGTAGGGGCGAATTGCATTCGCCCTCTTTGAATAACTTCTACTGCTCACCTATAGGTGAGGGAAAGTCACAAATAGGAGATGCAGCCGATAATTTTCTGGAAATATAGTCTTTAAACCCTTGTCTGGCAAAACTACAAGGAATGATAAGCAATGATTATCACACAAAGTCGAGGAGAGCCATAGGGGGAGCCTGAGAATGGAGATCGCTGTAGTTGCCCGTCACCGCTTTTTATGGTTACTTTAATGTTAGAATCGAATCACTTCTTTTAGGTTTTGCTATGCGTGCGATTGAAACCACTGGTATCCTCAATACCCAAGGACAAATTCAACTTGATCATCCTATTCCCCAAGAAAAAGATCGGTTTGTACGCGTCATTCTTTTGATGTCAGAGGATGAACTGAACGAAAAAAACTGGCTAGATGCCGTTTCCCATAACCCTAGCTTTGCTTTTCTGCAAGATCCCGAAGAAGATATTTATACCCTTAACGATGGACAACCTGTAACTAATGAAGGGTAAAATTGTATTAATTCAATTTCCCTTCGACGATTTATCTTCCAGTAAGGTTCGTCCTGCTTATTGCCTAACCAATCAAATTGGAGGCTATCAACACATTATCTTTGCCCTAATTACCAGTCGTATTCCAGAAAATCCCCTTCATACAGATATTATTCTGAGACCAGAAAATCCAGATTTTATGATCAGTGGTCTTCGCCAATCGTCAGCCATCAGACTTGATCATTTAGTAACACTTCGCTCTTCACTGATTCAGCGTGAACTAGGCTCATTATCATTAAAAACCCAACCCTTAATTGTAGATATTTTGTCCGATATTCTACGTTCTTAAAAAAAATACGATCACTGATTTCTTCGGGGGCATTATTTAACGCAGTTTTTGGCTTTAAATTACGATAAATTTATCCGCTTTATAGTTACGCTATGCTAACCCATTCTACGGTTACTCATCGGCCATATTATCAGGAATAATGGGTATTTCCGTCACTCCCCAATCGGTCGGATAAAGCCCTCAATCAATGAAACGATAAACACTAGGAAAAGGCCAATACTACGGTTTTAAACATAACCCATGCCGCACAGGATTGTAATGAATATAATCACAGTGTAAAGATTCAATCTTGTAAATTGCGTTACCCAACGTACCTTTTTTCTATGAATTATGATTTTTATAAAAACTCAACATTTTTATACATATAATCAGGCTCTAAACATTCCCAAATTAAAACTAAATCACTAATAATTTTGCCAATAGATTGACGTTGATGTGAATAAATAATCCCCCAATGCTCTAATCCCATTGAAGACAAAACCAGAAAATCATCATCAAAAGTAAAAATGACTCGGCCTTGCGATAAAGCATAAGCTAATTGTTCCTCATCGGAAGACCCCATCAGTCCTTTTTCTGGAGAAGTTGTAACATCAATCCCTCGCATTCTTAAACCTTTAGCGATCGCATTAGAGACGCTTTCATCTAGGTGAAACTTAAGCTTATTGGCCATTATTTCCCTTTAAAAGTTTTTCGACCAATGAAGGTTTATCCCCTTGTAACTGTTTAGCAAAATTTTCGCTGGATTCAATATCTTGGCGAATTTCTTCTCGATGATCATGGTAATAAGCTAAAGCTGCATAAACATCAGCTAAAGTAATCGTTGGATAATTATAAACAATTTCATCAGGACACATCGCCATTCTTTCATGCCAAATAACAATGTCTTGTACCTTAATACGATGTCCAGCAATACGAGGTTTACCGCCACAAACACCGGGTGTTACTTCAATATGCTGTTTAAGCACTAAAGATGACATAATAACTCATTTACTCTACTTTTAGATATCCTAGCATTTTTCTTGAAAAAACGCAACCACCGATCTTTTAGGATACGTTACCTAACGTGCCTTTTAATGTGAAACATTTTAGACATTTTCATATTATTATCCGTTACGCTATGCTAACATATTCTACCGTTACTGCTACAATTGGCTCCAAAGACCACTATAACCAACTAAAACCATGACTCAAGCCACTTTTGCAGAAATACTAGAAGCAACCGAACAACTTCCCCCAGAAGATCAAGAACAACTTATTCACCTGTTAAAAAAGTGAAAGACATGGACGAGGCTCAACCATACCTCAACAACTAATGGAAAAGATTCCGGCATGATTAAAATAAATTAAGGTCATCTGGCCGCAGTCAGTTTTAACCGACTGAAAATATTACTGGGTTTGAGGAGCTTTTTTAAATTGACAGACGAGCGCGTTTATTGGTTGGCATGGTCAAGTATTGCTGGAGTTGGGTCAATTTCCCTGAAGCGACTCTATCAACATTTTGGCAGTGTCGCTGTGGCCTGGAATGCCACCGATACTGCGATCGCAGAAGTGGCGGGATTTGGCAAAAAGTTAATGGTAGCGGTACGGGAAGGGCGATCGCAAATTGACCCAGAAGCTCTTTTCGCCGAACATATCCAGAAAAACCCCCTTTTTTGGACTCCTAGCGACCCAGAATATCCCCGCTTTCTCTGGGAAATTCCCAGTCCTCCCCCCTTACTTTACTATCAAGGAAAGGTCAATTTAGAGGAAAATCAGGGAAATATCCCCACCGTCGCCATTGTGGGTACTCGTAACCCCACGGATCACGGCCGGCGCTGGGCGCGGCGCTTAAGTACCCTTTTGGCCCAACAGGGATTTACTATTGTTTCTGGTATGGCCGAAGGAATTGATGGCGAGGCACACCAAAGCTGTTTAAAAGCAGGGGGAAGGACGATTGCCGTCTTGGGAACGGGGGTCGATGTGGTTTATCCTAGTCGTCATCGGCAGCTACACGCGGACATCCAAAAGCAGGGTTTAGTCATTAGTGAACATCCTGCGGCAACTCAACCGAATAAAGCCCATTTTCCCAGTCGTAATCGCATTATCGCCGGTTTAAGTCGCGCGACTATTGTTATCGAGGCCCCCGAAAGGTCAGGCTCCCTGATTACGGCCAGTTATGCCAACGAATTTGGCGGCGATATCTATGCTTTACCCAATTCTCCCGATATTGCCACCGCTAGGGGTTGTTTACAACTGATTCATCAGGGAGCGGAAATTATCGTTTCTGAGGAGAAATTACTACAAATGTTGGGGGCAATTCCCACCGCGAACCAATCCGCACCGGTTAATCTCTCCCCTTCACTCCCTCCAGACACATCCCCGGTCGTTAATGCTGCTCCTCCAGCGAATCTAGAACCCAGACTAGAACAAGTGTATCAGTTATTTGACAGAGATGCCCTGTTGTTTGACATTATTGTTGAAAAAATGCAAATCCCCACCTCAGAAGTGGCGGGGATCCTATTGGAATTAGAATTAATCGGTTTAGTGACTCAGTTACCCGGTATGCGTTACCAGAAAACCTAGTTAACCCCCAAATGCTTATTTAGGGTATTAGCTAAAGTAGTTTTCGGTGCAGCCCCGACCACTAGATCAACTTTTTGACCCCTTTTGAGGATCATCAGGTTTCAGGTGTTTAGTTAGGGTATTAGCTAAAGTGGTTTTCGGTACAGCCCCGACCACCGTATCAACTTTTTGACCTTCTTTGAAGATCATCAGAGTAGGAATACTGCGAATCCCATACTGACTAGCGATAATGGGGTTTTCGTCGGTGTTGAGTTTCACCACCTTGACTTGCCCTTTGAAGTCTTTGGCAATTTCTTCGACAACGGGAGCCACCATTCGACAGGGGCCGCACCAAGGAGCCCAGAAATCCACTAGGACAAGGTCGGCACTATCTAAAACTTCGACTTTAAAGTTGGCATCTGTAACTGCAGGAACCTCTGACATACTTAAGAAATCCTCTAGTAATCACGGTTATCTAGAATACGCAAAAATTCCATTCTAGAGATTCGTGGTGCGATGTTGACATTCCACTGGTGAAAAGGACGAGAACTAGCTCTAAATCCACTTTAGAGGCCTTAACTTGCATCAGAGGTAGCTTCTTGGATCAATTTCACAAGGGGCATTCTTGTATTTTATAACCCTAGAGGCTCTATTTTGACTTTTTTTTGATAAAGTTTTGTAATATTGCCCGAGTCAAGCATGGGTGATGGCGGCCAGATAAAATTTTCCTGAAGAAAAACCCCAAAAGTAATCGATTTTATCTAGGCTTAACCTGAGTTTGATTATGATCAACACAAGCCACCTCCTAATTGAGCTTTGCCATGAAAATTCTGGTCTTAAATGCGGGATCGAGCAGTCAAAAAAGTTGTTTATACGATTTAGATATTCTCCCCTGCCACCCTCCGCAACCGATTTGGGCAGCGGGGATCGATTGGACGGTTAACCCTGATTACGCGGTTTTAACGGTAAAAGCTCAGGGAATTAAACAGGAAATTAATCTTTCTAGTCAGGATCGTCCGGCGGCAATTGCTCGGATGTTAGATACCTTAGTAACTGGAACAACTAAGGTGGTGGCCAATCTCACCGACATTAGTATAGTCGGTCATCGAGTTGTCCATGGTGGCACGGAATATTCCCAGGCAACCATGATCACTCCCCAAGTCAAAGAAACGATTAAAAAGCTGATCCCCCTTGCTCCTAGCCATAATCCCGCTCATTTAGAAGGAATTGAGGCAATCGAGCAAGTTTTGGGCGATGTTCCTCAAGCAGCAGTGTTTGACACCGCTTTTCATCGTTCTATCCCTCCTGAGTCTTCTCTTTATCCCATTCCCTACCAATGGAGTGAACTGGGAATCCGTCGCTATGGTTTCCATGGCACCAGTCATCAATACTGCTCCCAACGGGCAGCCGAATTGTTGGGAAAACCCCTAGAATCCTTGAAAATGGTCATCTGTCATCTAGGCAATGGCGCTTCCCTATCGGCAGTCAAGGGGGGTAAAAGTATCGATACTACTATGGGATTTACTCCCCTAGAGGGATTGATGATGGGAACCCGCAGCGGTTCGATCGATCCAGGGATTCTGATTTATCTAGAGCGAGAATATCAATATAATCCCGATAGTTTAAATAGCTTACTCAATAAAGAATCGGGTTTAAAGGGAATTTCGGGTATTTCTGGAGATATGCGGGCAATTACCACGGCGATGGCCGAAGGCAACCAGAGGGCAAAATTAGCATTTGAGATGTATATTCATCGTCTGAAAAGTTTAATCGGATCGATGATCGCTTCTCTAGAGGGGTTAGATGTCTTGGTATTTACGGCAGGAATCGGCGAAAATTCAGCTTTAGTACGGGAAAAAGCCAGTCAAGGCTGGTCTTTTTTGGGTTTAAAGTTAGATTTGGCTAAAAATGCCGCTCGTCCCCAGGATGAGGATATCGCCACCGACACATCTAAAGTACGCGTGATGGTAATTGCCACGGCGGAAGATTGGGCGATCGCACGAGAATGCTGGCATTTATTTCAATAGACCTTACCTTTGACCATTCTCTTTTGGTTGTTCCGCTGCGGGAATCTCGATAATTGGATGGTTGAGAGCAATCATCAAATAGTCTCCCTCTTGGCTAATACTGCTCGGACTGCTCGCCATTTGGGAGAGGGGATCATTGCGTACCGAGACGAAGTAGGAGCCAATAGCGATCGCCATAGCCGTTAAAATTGCGCCACCATAAACACAATATTGCCGACGACGCTGACTATCGACTTTTCTGAACACCTGTTCTGCCAATCGGTCGCCGGCCATAGTAGCCGGTACGGGGATTTGCCTTAAATTAGCTTGTAATCCCAAGAGCTGCCGATAGAGTTTTTTAGCAGCAGCATCATGGTCTAACCAATGCTGAACTAGCTTTCTTTCCTCTAGCGTTACTTCGTTATCAATATAGGCACTAATTAAATCGAAACGATGAGCTTCTTCGTTATCCTCATCTGAGAATAAAATATCCTCGGTTGCGGAGTTGCAATCGCTGTCATCGCGACGTAACAAAGACTTGATCCATTGAACGTCTTCGGGTTGATAATTATTCATGGTTGACCTCGACCAGAAGCGATCGGTATGCAATCACTTTTCACCAGCACGGAGCTAGTTAAATTTAACGACTCCTCACTTCGGCCGTTAGTGCCGAATCACCACAATATTCTTTAGCCTTCAGTAAAATAGGGCTGTAAAACAGATTGTAATTTAGCGCGAGCGCGAGCAATGCGAGATTTAACAGTTCCTAAAGAAACTCCCGTGATCTCGGCAATTTCTTCGTAGGCCATACCTTCAATTTCTCGGAGAATAATAGTTGTCCGAAAAGCTTCTGGCAAATCAGCGATCGCAGCCTGTAATTGATCGTAGAATTCGTGGGTGGTGAGATGTTCATCGGGACTGGGGTAATCGGACTCGATATCCCAATCGATTTCGCCATCTTCCACGCGTCGGGGAGCATCGAGAGAAATGGGGTGATTAACCCGCTTGCGTTTCCGCAATTCGTCGTAAAAAAGATTAGTAGCAATGCGACTTAACCAACCGCGGAACTTGAGGGGTTCATGGAGACGGTTAATATTGCGATAGACGCGAATCCAGACCTCTTGAGCCAAATCAGCGCGATCTTGCCAATCGGGAGCCAAATGATAGAGTAATTTATCAACATGAGCCTGATAGCGCCGCAGCAGTTCCGCAAAAGCTGCCCGATCCGGCTGACACCCTTCCTGACAGCGTGCAATTAGATCGTAGTTGGAGAGTTTGTCAGGGGACACGGGGTTTTGAGACTTTTTGGCCTCAAGTGACCAAGATGCTGGAATCGATTGACTCATGGGATTTCCTCAAGGTATAAGCTCCTCACTTAGAGCTTGAGGACGGGAGAAGTCAGTAAAGGTTCCCGAAAATAAATAATTTTTTTCCCATGTTTTGATTCTAACTGATCGAACCGAGTTCCTGGACTGAGATTTGCTCGGGGCATTCAATGTTTGACCTTCTCGTTCGACTACGGGGCTGAAAACCTTACTAAGCAGTTATTTCAGCCACTGCATCCCTATTTGATGCCTAAACAGTTCCCACCTATGAGAAACGCTGTCACCGCCATCGAGAGCTAATTAGAACAAAATTACTAGACAAAAACAACCCACCAGAAAAAGGGGAAATAGCTGAAAAGCTTACGTGGCAAGGGATAGAAAAAAGATCAAAAAATTTTGCCAAAAGGGGTTGACAAACCTGGGGAAGTTAGATACATTGGTAAATGCGCGGTTGAAGCAAAGCGAAAG
>NZ_SFBO01000225.1:0-11371 GCF_007095705.1 Microcystis sp. Msp_OC_L_20101000_S702 | reverse complement strand
TTCTCTGGTAACCTTTGAGTTCAGCGAAGATGTCACCGGTTTTGACAACAGTGATGTGAACGTCAGCGGTGGAACCCTGAGCGACTTCACCCTGGTGGATGGCAGCAGCTACCAGGCCACCTTCACGGCCGACGATGCGGTGGAAACCACCGGCTCGGTGTCCGTGGCAGCCGATAGCTACACCGATATTGCCGGTAACAATGGTGGAGCGGGTACGGATACGGTGACGATTGACACCAAAAATCCGACCCTCGCAGTCGATATCGTTGATCCTTCCCTCAACGACGACGATAACAGTTCTCTGGTAACCTTTGAGTTCAGCGAAGATGTCGCCGGTTTTGACAACAGTGATGTGAACGTCAGCGGTGGAACCCTGAGCGACTTCACCCAGGTGGATGGCAGCAGCTACCAGGCCACCTTCACGGCCGACGATGCGGTGGAAACCACCGGCTCGGTGTCCGTGGCAGCGGCCAGCTACACCGACGTGGCGGGCAAAGATGGTGGAGCCGGCTCGGATACGGTGACGATTGATACGCTCAATCCGACAGTGGGCATCAACTTTGCCAGCCAACTGCTCACTGGCCAGAACTTTAGCACTACAGTTACCTTCCAGTTCAGCGAAGCCGTAAGCGGTTTCGCCGCCAGCGACGTGACCCTGACCAACGGGGTGCTGAGCAACTTCACCGGCAGCGGCAGCAGCTACACCGCCACGTTCACTGCCACCAACTTCCAGTCAGCAACGGGAACAGTGGCAGTGTCCAACGACTATTTCGATACCCTTGGCAACCAGGGTGTTGCCAATTCGGCCAACATCGCTATGACCGTGGGCGGCGGTCCTGACCCGAATGATGGTCCGTCTGGAGGCGATAGTGTGATTGGCTCAGGTACAATTGGCGCGGATTCCATCACCGGATCAACCGGTAATGACACCATCAATGGCGGCGAAGGCGCTGACACCATCAATGGCGGCGACGGCAACGACATCATCGACGGCGGCAACGGCTACGACATTATCAGGGGCGGCACAGGCAACGACACCATCATCGGAATCGGCGGATTTGATCTGATCTACGGCGGGTCCGGCAATGATTCCCTCACTGGTAATAATGGTAATGACACCATCGTCGGCGGGTTCGGCAATGATTCCCTCGCTGGTAGCGGCGGCAACGACACCTTCCAGTTTCTCAGCATCTACGACCGGCAGGATGTGATCGCCGACTTCGGCATCGATGCCAACACGATCGTGTTCGATACCACTGGTGCCAGCGCCTTCACGTCCTTGGGTAGCGTGTCTTTGGGAACCACAAACTATACCGACGCCCTTGCAGCTGGCTACCTCACCTACAGCGGCGGGGTACTCTCCTACGATGCCGATGGTTCCGCGGGATCAACCTTCAGTCCGTTGGCGATCGTCACGTTGACGGGATCTCCTACTCTCAGTAACACCAACGTACTGTTCCAGAACCTCTAGCTCAAGCAGGCATTCCCCGCCTTATTTCTCCGGCCACTGCTGGCCATTATTGCGGGGAATGTTCTTAACTTCTTCTGCTCTGCACCTGCTGGTAATGATTTGGTAGTAAATGTTGATGGATGCAGCGACAACGGTTAAAGCTTATAAAAGTGTATCTCAAGTGGAGGAGGCATTTCGCTGTTATAAGTCAATTGATTTAAAGGTGCGTCCTATCTATCATTATCAGGGTGATAGAATCAAAGCCCATATCTTTTTGTGTATGTTGGCTTATTATGTGGAATGGCATTTAAAACAGTGCTTGGCTCCTTGGTTATTTGAGGATGAAGAAATTGATGATAGTTCTCTGAATGTGATTAAAGCTAGTCACAGTGAATCCGCTCAATCTAAAGAGAGAAAAAAACGGAATCAAGAAAACCTCCCTGTGCATAGTTTTCGGACTTTGTTGGAAGACCTGGGGACAATTTGCTTGCATACAGTAGAATGTACGATTAGAGAAGGAAGTTATCGTTTTTCTAAGATAACTTGACCGACTGAACTACAACAATCATGCGTTAGATTTATTAGGGGTTTCCCTAATTTGTACCCAGTAACGGGGCGGCGGAAATTCTTTTAATCCCTCCTACAGCACAGGTTATGGCCTTTTGTCAACAGGGAAGTCCAGTAATAGGTAAGAGATAAGAGTAGGGCTAATTCCGGAATTAGCCCTACTTTTTTAGGTTCCAACTAATCCTATTTGACCTAATAGGTAAAGACTACTCGAAACCGTCGAGCCGGATTGGGGAATAGCCTTGATGTTTCCAACTAATCCTATTTGACCTAATAGGTAATGGTGGTTCGATTGTCCATATCGACACCTACGATAAGAAGTTTCCAACTAATCCTATTTGACCCAATAGGTAAGGTTGCGAAAATTTCAAAGGCACTTGGTTAGAATGGGTGGAATTGCTTCCAACTAATCCTATTTGACCTAATAGGTAAGGCGATTACTTGGACAAGCGGACTAAATGAGGGGTTAACGTTTCCAACTAATCCTATTTGACCTAATAGGTAAGGGATAAGAGTAAGGCTAATTAATGAATTAGCCTTACTCTTTTAGTTTCCAACTAATCCTAATTTGTAATTAATTTTGCTTAGGTACTTAACTATAAACGGGATTATTTCGGCCAAAGTTTTTGAAATTTTCCCGCTTGACCATTATTCTCGTCTAGAAAACCTAGAAAATAAGCACAATCATCAGAGTCATCAGGAAAAATTGTTAATAATTCTAGATATTTATAGGTGTCTTTCGGTCTTTTTTTGCCCTGTTCAGTAGTGATAATATTCACAAGGGGATACATTCGATGCCAAAGACAACCAATTTGATCGATACTTCCTGTCACCGAGGTTTTATAGATACTTAAATTATCCAATTTTTGATAGGCTTTGTGAAGCCATTTTATGGCTAGAGAATCATCTTTATCTTCGGCAATTCTTCCCCAAACTTCGACATTTTTAGGATGCCAACTTTCTCGCCAGTTAGCACTATTATCGGGAGTTATGGGGATATCTTTTTGTAAGGACATCCATTGTTTAGCAATAGTGCGAACATCTTTGATAAAGGGATGAACATGAGTTAAATCTCTGACTTTATTATCGTTGATTAAAGAACTTTTATCCCCCCATTGCCAATGACAGCCAATTAAGGGTTTATTGGGATAATAATCCTCATAGAAAATACTATGATCTGCTCGTCGCCATGATTTACCAAATCCTCCTAATAACATGGCAAAACGAGTGAGAAAACAAATTAATTTTTTTAAGGATTCTTGCTGGTTTTCGGGGAGAGATTGGGATTGGGTGAGAATCCAGCGCAATTCTCCTGTTACTGTGTAGGTGGGTTCCTTGTAACCCTTGGCAAAGGTTCCTAACTCTAGAGATTTGACACAAAAATCGACCGCTAGTAAAGCTTGGGTTGCTTCTCCGTCAATTCCTCCAAATAGCTGATTAACTAACTTTTCGGCATTTTTAGCATCAGTTAAACCGCCAAAAATACGCAAGGCATGACCGCGAATTGCTCCTCGAAAAATATTGGGTCGAAATTCCCTTGCACCATCGAGGCTTTTAGGAGCCATTACTTGCCCTTTCAGAAAACATTTATATAAAGGTTCTTTTGAAGATTTAATGTCTTTTGGTAAGCCGTAACCGCTACTAACACGGCATCCTAGACCAGATTCTAAAGCTCTTTCCCAGATAGTCCAAATCTCCTCCCAATCGGGTTGTTCTATTGAGGTAGAAATGCCAAATTTTAGGGTAGGTTGATAGAGAGAAATTAAAGCAAAACCACTTTCTCCACTGGGTTTTTGTCGAGTGTTTGGGGTTTTTACTTGCCATCCCTGTTGCGGGTGAACAATATCTAAAAGATTTTCCGTCCAATCATTAACGGGATAACCGCCATGGAAGCGCAAAAGACTAGGGTTATCGCTATCTTTTTCGAGGTGATAACGTTGTTTTTGTTCGGGGGTGCAAGCTTGACAAAAGGCTCCTTTCATGCTGGAACCGGGATAAAATGGTATGCCATAAGCACCCATTACAGGCCGAATTATTCCTTCATCTTGTCCCCCATTAGTGACGAATCGCCACGATATTTGATATTCTTTGGTTTTTACTTCTTGACCAAATTGGGGAGGATTTTCATCGACTCGTTCTATCCATTCCTTTACCCATTTTTGGCTATCATTTTCATCTTTTTTAGAGTCAATATATTGTAATTGCGATCGCCCTTTGGTTTGTGCGCGAAACATCAGGGGGATTTTGTCACCAATATCGGGAATATTAACCATATAATTTATCGTTCCTTTGATCCTTTATATCTTTGAGTCCACCAAACTAAACAATCGCATAGTTGCGTTAAAACAGCGAGGGTAATTCTCTGGTCTTCTAGCTTTAATTCCCAGAGTTTTTCTGCCATTACTTGAACAGATTCGGTATCATTTACCTGTACGGTATCGTTAGGGATAGGAATCCCCGCTTCTGCCATGGTTTCGACTAATTTATCCCAAGTTTCTTTCCAGTATTGTGCCTTATTGGGTTCCTTGGATTGTAAGCGCAGATGTTCACCCCAGAATCTTTCTAGTCCATAGGAAACGGATTCACGCATTTTAAAAGATTGATTGAGAGAATCTCGATCCCGTAGTTTGGCAGCGAGAACTAATTTCTGAGCAATGCGATCGAGATTGTATTCTTTCCAAGCCATAATATTAGATAAAATATAATTATTGATTAGCGTAGTTTAAAATAGTAACTTGGCAACGACCAAAACCGATAGATTCTAATCCTCCGAAATATAATTCTTTTTGGTTTACCGATTCTCCAAAAGGTTGCCATCCTGTTTCTTTGCAAGCAATGGGAAAAACTAAAATACTACCCACGGGTAAAGCTTCCACATTGAAAAAAGCTCCTTTTTCTGTATCCACTTTTTTCTGACCTTCTAGTAGTTTAACCCGGCTTTGTCGGTAGAGTGCCATATCGTGCAGCATGGATATATCGTTATCATCAACGACGACTAATTGAGAAGCTTTTAAATCCGCTTGCGGGGGAATCCACGGGGAAAGCTCCTCTAAGTGTTCAATTTCGAGAAATCCTAAGTTAAAAAATAAAACTTTGCTATTGCGGTTAACTCCCTGCACTACTCGCGCTTGTAAACTAGGGGAAGCAGTATAGGGATTGGGTACTTTTGCAGAGATTCCCGTGATTTGTTTGTAGCGTTTTAATAATAGGGGAGAAGTGACCCAAACTATCGGCTGCCCCGGACAAAATACCGGCAACCAAACGAGGGAAGCATATTCAAATTTAACTTTTGCTTCGGTGGTTCCTCCGTCTTCTTGTCCTGGGATTGTTTCGTGTCCGTACCATGTACGTTTTTCATCTATATTGTTCATATCGGCACGAAAACGGCCGCGAATAGAACTACCGGGGATAATTGCTGTTTGGGTAAATTGGTCACGAAAAATGAGGTTAAGATTACCCGTTTCTTCTCCTGCGGTTGCTCCCACATGAAGGGGTGCTAAGGTTTCAAGTATGCCATAACTTTTGTGATACATTTTTGGGTAAAAGTGAGTATTTTAGATGCTTAGGGATTATTCTAAACTAGGTTAACATTAATGTCAGGATTTTCTAAGATTTTGTTAATATTTTATCGTGGTATTTAGGCTATTAGGACAGCACAAAGCTATAGATTTATTCCTAATCAATTGCAACACCCTTTAATAATTCATCGATTTCTTTAGCCATTTCCTCTGTGTAAGGAGTGAGAGAAGAAGGGTTTTTAAAGGCATCTTCTACCAAAAAATCTAAAAACATACGCATCATTTTATTTTTGCTAATTTTTGAGCCTTGATTATTACCACTTTTTCAATAATCTAATAAAGCTTTTCGAGGAAATCTAGTTTTTAGTTTTGCCATAGCTATCACTTATGCTCGTCTCATTTACCCTACTCAATAATTAGCTGGTTATAATTAAATTAAAAATGGATTTTAGGTTCGATCCCCCCTGCCATCTTGATAAGGTAGGGTTGATTCATGAATCAACCCTACCCTTGATAACGGGGGTGTCTGATAATTTTTAACGCCTACCTACTTAATTATAGGCTTTATTTGGCAATATTTTCTAAGGGTAAGGCTAATCCGCAGCCCCAACGTTTGAGAGAAACCCCTTCGCTGGGGAACCAAGATTCCTGCCAATTTTCCCAAGATGGTAAGGGGTTTTTTAAGCGATAAACTGTTCCTGCGGGAACTGCATAACGTCCCCTAGATAAGCGCTTAACTTTATCTTTTCCTCCGAATCGATAACGATAGGTTATTGGTCTTTCGGTGTTGAGGGTTTCTAATTGCCAATCGCTGGGATTGCGAGTTGATAGGCGATTTGTTCCCCAGATTGCGGCAGTAATGAGGGCAAAATATTGACCGACATCTTGATTAAATAAAGTTTGGAGATGGCTGCTTAGTTCAAGTGATTTAACTTCCACTAGATGGGATTCTCCACCAAAGCGATACCAGCCATTTTCTAGGGGTTGATTAGCTAAATAAACTAGACAAGCATCTGGATGTAACTGGACGGCATTTTCGAGGAATAATTCTCCAGTTTTTACCTTTCTTTGCTCCTCTAACAAACGCGGATGGAGATGGGGATGATATTGCCACGGAGAACCATAGGCTTTTTGAGGATTATACCATTGGTTGATAGGAATCCAACTATCTCGATCGAATTTTCCCTCAATTTGTTTACTGTCTTTCTCTTGCCATTTTTCTTGCCATGTTAAGGTGTGTTGAATTTTTCCATTGTCGTTATTTTCTTGGTCTTGAAAATAATTTGCGAGGGGTTTTTTAGCCAAATAAATAAAGGGAGTGGGGACAAAAAAGTTATCTAGTTGTTCACTGTTTGCCCAAAAAGGGCCGGCAATTTGTAAATCGCGAATATTGGTGGGATTGCTGTGAGCAAATAGTCCCGAAACTGTGGCAGCAGTGGGGGGAAAACGATTTCCTGAACGTCCAACTAGATTTTCTGGAGACAGAAACGGACCAGCACTACCGTAGAGAAATCCCAAAGGTTTAATTATGATCAGATATTGCAGCATTTTTCTATGTTTAGGTGAGATGATTGGCCACTTTTGAGAGGTTAATTACCCAGTTATTTTTATCTTGGTGAGAGGTGGTATCGATGGGTATATTTTGATTAAAATAAAGGTTAAAAACTGCATTGGCAATATCGTGATTATCATCGGTAAAAGCGCGGCGATTTTCTAAAGTTGCTATATCATTATAGAAATGTGTCCAGTTTTTTCCTTCACTGCGATCGCAATAACTATCGAGGATATCTTTTAAGTTTTCCCAGGGACAAACCCACTCTAAATAGTTACCGCTGTTAAAAAGGATTCGCACCGCGAGACGATTTTTACCTTGATTTTTAGCGGATTTTTCTGCTTCTCGACATTGTTGCAATATGTCACGCTGAGGAACTCCTGAAGCTGCCCAAACGAAACCGACGCTAACAGTTATATCCTGAGAATAACCGTGTTTTGGCCAGATTTCCCGATGAAATTGATCAAACCAATATAGACAATCTTGTAGGGTTAATTTTGGTTCTGATTTTTGTGAAAACAAAACCCCTAGAAAGTCATCTCCTCCTCCATAAATAATGCGACCAAAGTTAAGATAATTTTCTAGTTCTTCTCCCCATTGTCGCATTCTTTGACTAAATTCTTTTCTTGAGGATATGGACAGATTTTTTAGGTAATTTCCCATCCCGTCACCGTCCCCTTGAAACCATCCTGTATAGGATTTTTCCTCGTAGCGATTTAGTTCCACAAATTTTTTAGGAAGTTCTAGGTTTAAAGGCTTGCCAATATCATATAATGTAATCATTCTTTTGACTAATTCGGGAATGCTAAGACGTTCGGTTTCATCGAGGATAGCATTAGAAAGTTTTTGACTTAATTGCTGATAAAATTCAGTGATTTGCTGATTTTGTTGGGAAATACTAGAATATAAAGGATGGGTTTGATCCGTCATTCCATACCAAACAATGGCATCGGAACCAGATAAGCTAGAACTTTCTCCTTGCCAATTAATTCCCGTCCAATCTCGTTGATATTTTTTCTGTTGCAGACTTTTAAACGCACAATCGATCGAGTCCTCTTGCGCCCAGAAGAATTCCCAAGTATGATTAATCCATAGGTTCCATTCTCGTCGCCAAGTATAATTGTATTGTGGTAAATTTTGTTCAATCCAAACCCGACACTTATTAACCACTTTTTGCCATGCGTCATCGAAGACTTGTTCGGCCTCTTTTTTGGGAAAATTACCCGCGATTAAGATTTGGTTGGGAGTTCCTCTTTTAACGTCAATTAAAGCCGGAGAAATAAGGCTACATTCAGGATATTTATCCGCTGCCTGACAGATAGCATCGGCAAGATAGGATAATAAAAAAGAACCACCGTATAAGTCCCTTAGTTTACGCGATTTTTCGATGAATCCTTGCACAGGAGCAAAGGTAATTACAGTATAGTTCATTTTATCTTTATTGTCCTCGATAAAGTTTAAATTCCTGAAGATTAATAAGATTTCTGTAGGTAGAATTTTCGTATTGAGTTAGGAGAATTGGCCAGTATTGTTGAACGGCCATTCCGACAAGTATTCCCAAAGTTATAGGCATGGAATAAACTAGCTTAATCTCTTGATAGTTTTTTTGTTGAGCGATGTTGATAGTTTTAAAGATTTCTCTAGAATATTGTAGCCAATCTTCATTTTTTTCAATTGTACCACTGCCTTTACTTTTCAGATAAATTAAATCGCCGTAGTTTTCAATACTCTGATCATTAAGATTAATTTTATGGGAAGAAACATCGATGGCTATAGTTACTCTATCTTGACCTTTTTCGGTGACAACACGCTCAAATTTTTCGTATTCCTTAATATCTTCTTTGAGTTTGCGATCGCTAATTTCCACCACAGGATAATAACTATCAGAAGATTTATTATATTGAAAGATTTTTACTCCTTCGGTAGCGAGAATAGTACCGACCATAATAGCGACGCTAATCGGACCGATATAGGCAAGATAAATAATAGTATTTTGGGGAGTTTTTTTCTTAAGTTTCTCTAGATTATAGCGGAGTATTTGCAGAAAAGCTCTCAGCATTTCTTGATCATAAATATCACAGGAGTAGTTAAAAATTAAGTCTGTTTCGCTAATATTGAGATACTGGTCAAGATTATTTTGATGATCTTTGTATTTATTTTCTGTTTCGATGATATTAAAAAGCGATTGCAGAGCCTTATTACTATCGGCAGGATTAGCAATATTAATCACTATCGGTAGAGGAATCGCCTGATGTTTATAGAGGTCGTATTTCTGAGATTCTAGCCAGATACCGATGATAACTAGAGCCAAAGTAATCAGAAAAATTAGATAATATCCCTGGCCAAATTGATCGGCAATTAGTGCCAAAATAGCGGCGATGGCTAATGCTGCATTGGTGAGGGGATTAAAGATAATATTATAGGGATATTGACGCAGATTACCCAGGACATTTTTAAGATATTTCAGCATAATTTTACTAGAGATTTAGGGTATAATATCGAGAAGACACAGAGACAATTCGGGAAAAACTGCCGAACTAATGCGCTCATAAAGACGATATAATTTTTGTTGATATTCATCACCTTCTAGCTGACAAATAGTCAAAGTAGGCTGTTTGGGTTTACCGATAAAAGAGATGCCACCCAATCCACGAAAATCGACAATCCAATATTCAGCAACACCTAAAGATGAGTATTCTTCAACTTTGCGTGCATAATCATCTTGCCAATTACTACTAACCACTTCTACCACTAATTTAATTGCTGGGGAGCTAGTTAAAATTGGTTGTTTTTCCCAGAGAGGTTCGGTGCTAAAGTCCACTTCATCCAAAATGATGACATCGGGACGTAAAGCAGTAGCTTGACCGGATTCTGGACGGAGCAAACAGTTTTTAGGAATTGTCCAGGGTAGATGTAATCGCAAGATTTCTCCCCACAGTCTTCCTGCGATTTTTCCCGCTACGGATTCCTGAAGTCCAGTGGGTTCCATGTCTCGCAACTCCCCGTCAATTAATTGATAGCGTGGGTCATCTCCATACTGGTTTAAAAAGTCTTCAAAAGTGAATAATTTAGGAGATAGGTAGGTCATGATTTTTATCGGATTAGACCTAAAACTTGTTGTTGTTATCCATGATACTAATGACTCGCCAGAATCGGGGGATTTTTGGGGTTAAAAAATCCTTAAAAAAAACTCCCACCCCCGCTACCCTCCTTAATCAGTAGCTAGACAATTAAGTAGGTAGGCGTTAAAAATTGTCAGATCCCCCCGCCTATCGGCACCCCCCTTATCAAGGGGGGCAGGGGGGATCGAACCTAAAATCCATTTTTAATTTAATTATAACCAGCTACTTAATTACAGATAATTACTTAAGCAAAATTAATTACACATCGAGAGGCGGAAACTGTACGCTAAAGTAGTAGAAAGGGTCAATCCTCAAGAGGATGATGTGCGCTTCTATGGGATTTCCGAAGAAGCTGTCTCTAGATTGTTGGTGATGGGAGGTTCTCCTCCTCAACCACCCCCAAATCTCTACATCATCTAGCTTGTCCCCTAACTCTTGACTGAAAATCGATGCACCCCCTCCCCGACCTAAAACCCCGATTCTCTGGTTAGATGTGTCGATTGCTCTCCCAGTCAGGGTTCTACCCTTTGGTATCGGGACTTTTACCCCCCTCAATACCACCTTTTTGGAGATGCGTCGATTTGGGGGTCTGTCTTCCCCTCTCGATGAGACTTTCCAAGGGGTACTCCTCCTTACCTATTAGGTCAAATAGGATTAGTTGGAAACTATTCTTGAATCTCATCAAGGATGAAGTTAAAAATATCTCCTTACCTATTAGGTCAAATAGGATTAGTTGGAAACAACTACTGACCACCACCGCTGACAGAAATAAATCAACCTTACCTATTAGGTCAAATAGGATTAGTTGGAAACCGCTTCTAACTTAATCCCCCCCGGCAGAATCGTTTTACCTTACCTATTAGGTCAAATAGGATTAGTTGGAAACTAGAAAAAGGGTTTATAAAGAAACCCTTTTTCTGCCTTTCAATTTTGTCGAAATATCTATAAGTAGGTGGGTGGAATTAAATATAAAATGAACGTAGGTTGGGTTGAAGCATGAAACCCAACGCCCGATTATGTTACGCTACCGCTAACCCATCCTACAAATAATTGTGCCTACCTACTTAGGACATTCTGGGCGCACGCGATGCGCCCCTACCATTGGCACAATAATAATAATATTATTGTAGGGGCGAATTGCATTCGCCCAAATAATTGTGCC
>NZ_SFBO01000224.1:0-6045 GCF_007095705.1 Microcystis sp. Msp_OC_L_20101000_S702 | reverse complement strand
CGTCCAGAAGGATGTAATCTGACTGTTACTGTGCTTGGTTCACAGCTTTCTGGTATTTGTCTTGACCATCGAATAGGTAAAGGTTCTGTGCATTTGGCTAAATAGATTTGTCTGTCTTTGAACTTAAAAGCAGATTTGGTAAATTCGGCACTTCCTCCTTGATGTTTTTTCTTAAAGTTAGGATACTTATTACGACCAGCAAAGAAATTAGTAAAAGCTGTTTGTAGGTGTCTTAACCCTTGTTGTAAAGGTACACAGCTTACTTCATTGAGAAAGTCTAATTCTTCTTGTTTTTTCCAATCGGTTAGCATTGAAGAAGTTTGAGCGTAGCCTACTCTTTCTTGTCTTTCGTACCAAGCTTGTGTTCTGACATGGAGAGCTTTGTTGTAAACCAATCTTACACATCCCAAAGTGCGCCGCAATAGCGACTCTTGTTCTGGTGTTGGGTAAAATCGAAACGAATAGGCTTTTTCCATACCTCACATTTTAGCATATATTTCGTAAACGATGCTCATATTTAACAGCAAAGCCGCCGTAAAACGGCGGGGTTTCAGACCCAAATTTTCGATGATAAATTTCCACGGTGAATAGATAGCTTTATGAGAAAATGGAAAGGTAATGCAATCCTCTAAGCCAGATGACTATAGCAGAGCTATTCCCTACTTTGAGAAGTCTGCCTCGTGCAGACAAGTTGAAGGTGATGCAATTTCTGATCGCAGAACTAAGTAAAGACGAGGAGCCAAGCCTACAGCCAGGAGCAACATATTTACTCTCGTCGCCGCTTAATTCACACGCAGCGGCGCAGAAACTTGCTCAACTCCTAGATTCGGAACAAGCAACGCACAATGCGTAACGCCCAACGATTTAACTTTACCGAAGGATTCGATGGATTTGGTGTCCCCGATGCCTTGCCTCAACTACCTATATCTCTGACATACCAAGATAGATCCGTAGAGTTTTCAGCACTGTTAGACACGGGTGCAAGTGTTAATGTCTTACCGTACAGCGCTGGAGCTCAACTTGGTGCGATTTGGGAAGAGCAGACAACCTCTGTCATCTTAGCTGGTAATTTGGCTTCGATCGAGGCGCGAGGTTTACTGGTTTCGGCACAGATTGGTAATTTCAACCCAGTTCGGCTGGTTTTTGCTTGGAGCTTGTCTGATGATACACCTTTACTACTGGGTCGGATGAATTTTTTTCTAGAATTTGATGTCTGCTTCTATCGTTCACAACTTGTTTTTGAAATCTGCCCTAAATCCTAAAATGCACGGCGATCGCCGATTTTGTAGGGTGCGCCCGATGGCGTAACGCACCTGAGATTAATTCTGATTAATTGCCAATTCATTGCCGACACAAGAGTTAAAGCGATAACAATTCATTGCTGTATGTAACAATATAAGAGGAGTTTATCTCAGGAGTTCCACAGTGATTAAAGAGCTAGACCGTATTACTGTTAATCCACAAATATGTCTTGGACAGCCAACGATTCGAGGAATGCGTATCACTGTGGGATTTGTTCTGAAACTGTTGGCTAGTCAGTTATCTATTCAGGAAGTCTTAGAGGCTTATCCAGAGTTAGAGGAGGAAGATATTCGTCAGGCTCTTAATTATGCAGCTTGGGCTGTATCCGATTATATCGTTAGCTTCACTTCGGCATGAGTAGTCTGCGTTTACTGGCTGATGTTCATATCTCCCCTTTGACAGTTGCGGCTTTAAGGTTACAGGGCTACGACATAGTACGCACTACAGACTTTTTACCTGCCACTGCTGCCGACGCGGAGATTTTGGAACTTGCCAGAGTGGAAGGTCAAGTTATTTTAACACAAGACTTAGACTTTTCCCTGCTGGTAGCCCTCAATAATTATGGACTGCCTAGCTTGATTACATTACGGTTATCTTCTGCCAGACCTGATGTAGTTGCTCAAAGGCTTCTAGATGTTTTACTGACTGTGGAAACGGAACTGACAGAAGGTGCGGCAATTACTATCAGCGATGACTCTGTGCGTGTTCGTAAACTTCCAATTCGATGAACCCGCACCTCAAACGATGTCAGACAAAGAAATAGAAACGATTTTCAAGGAAAAATTAAATCAAATAATTGAGGAATAGAAATCGTGTGTTATGCGATTATTATCGAAAAAATTGATAGGGTTTCGATTCCTGTTACAGGTTGGCGATATAATATTGGTTGGATAAATGAAAGAAGTTCGATTTAGTGAGCATTCTAGAATCAAATTGAATTTGCTATCCGCTCGTGGAATTTTTATCACTCCTGAATTTATCCTCGAAACTGTACAATTTCCTGACAAAATAGAAATCTCTGAAGACAACAAGCGAATCGCACAAAAAAAGTTCAATGATAATTTAGTGATTCGAGTAGTTTATCGAGAATTCAGTGCTTTTTTCTTAATCATCACCCTTTACCCCGGTAGGATATCCCGATATGAACAAGATACACTATAGCCCAGATGTGGATGCTTTATTAATTGAGTTAAACAATAATCCAATTGCTTACGCAGAGGAGGAAGGGAAAACAATATTACATTATTCCGAGGACGATCAGTTAGTTTTAATCGAGATTCTAGATTTTGGTTGTTCTCTGTCGGAAGATGCTAGACAAGAACTTGCAAAATCCATATCTTCTCGTGAATCGATTAAAATATAGTTATTAGTTAATATCCATCTCACAACAATTTAAATCATGAAAGGTATTCAGTATATTGTCGATGAAACAGGAGAAAAAACAGCAGTTGTTATCGATATAAAAGAATGGGGTCAACTGTGGAATGAGTTTTATCAAAATTTAATCGATCGCTCTCCCGTAAATGAAGACTGGATAAATTGATCGCCTTTTCGAGAAAAATTAGATCAAGCTCTGACATGGAATGCTAATCATCCACCGCAGTTATCAAATCTAGAATTACTAGAGAGCAAACTCGAAAATTATGAGTGAGGTTTTACTTGATTTATCAATAATAATCTAGAGAACTTTTAGAGGAACTACAAATGCTAGAAATTACCAAAAACTATGTATTAGACAAAGATCAAAAGCCGATTGCTGTTCAGATTCCCATTGCTGAATTTGAAAAAATCGAAGAAATCCTAGAGGATTACGGACTAGGAAAACTCATCGAAGAAGTTGAAAATGATCAAATCCTAGACAAAGAAAAAGCCTGGCAATACTGCCCGCATATACTGTAAAATCTATTTTATAGAAGTCTATAAAGAAATTGGCTAAATTACAATATAAATGCCTTATTTAAATCCCAATGCGACAATCCCACCAGCTAAATTAACCCAGTATTTGCTAGTTTTACAACCCAAAGATGATAAATCAGGCTTTCTGGCACAAGCGGGATATAATTTAGACAACTGGCAGGTATTGGAACAAGATTTAAGACGTATTCTTCTCAACGAGGCCACCTTAAATAAACAAACAAAGTTCGGTGATATTTATGAAATTAAAGGACTTTTACAAGGGGTGAACGGGATAAACTTACGAGTCTCTACCTATTGGATTATCGACTCACTTACGAAAGAAACAAGATTTGTGACTTTATTACCAGATTAAAAGAGTTAGACTATGAAATTTGATATGTTTTCCGAAGTTCAATTAACCGAAGATTTGCCAGAATCTAATTTGTCTCGTGGCACTCACGCGATTATCGTGGATTATTGTCCTCGACCCGAAGGCCAAGAGGATGGCTATGTTTTAGAAGTGTTAAATAATCAGGGAAAAGCCTATACAGTTATCGCTGTAGAAGTTTCCAAGATTGAATCAATTCAAAATCTTAAACAGGATGAATTTCAAATTATATAATTCTGTTATTCTTTTTTTTGTGTATGTCTCCAGAGATGACGACTGTTTTCAGGTTGTTACTCTCAAGCGCCAATGAAATATTTACCGTCCGCTCTTTGGTGAAAGTTAGATAAGTTAAAATCAAAGAGAATATCCCTATCGCTACAATCTCAACTATCGATGAATCTCCTGAAAGATAGTAAAAAAATTCGTTTTATTGACCTCTTTTGTGGTTTGGGAGGGTTTCGAGTGGCGATTGAACAAGTTTGTCGCCAAAAAAACTTAGAATCTGATTGTGTTTTTTCCTGTGATATAGATAAAGATGCTCAGGCAATTTATCACGCTAATTTTGGCGACCAACCCCGGGGAGATATTACCGAAATCGCTGCCCTAGATATTCCCAATCACGATATTTTAATGGCGGGATTTCCCTGTCAACCCTTTAGTATTTGTGGTAATTTAAAGGGATTTGAAGATACCAGAGGCACGCTATTTTTTGAGATTGCTCGCATTTTAAAAGCCAAACAACCCGCAGCATTTATTCTGGAAAATGTCAAGCAATTGCAGGGACATCAACAGGGAAAAACCTTGCAAGTTATTCTCGATACTTTACAAGATTTAGATTACTATACCGATTATCGGGTTTTGAATGCTCTTAATTTTGGTTTACCGCAAAAACGGGAAAGGATTTTTATCGTTGGTTTCCGAGAAACTAGGGGTTTTATCTGGCCAAAACCAGCTTTATCTAGAACAAGTTTAACAGAAATCTTAGAGGAAAATGTTTCGGATTTTTATTATGCTTCCGAAAAAATTCAAAAAAGTCGCCTGCTGAAAAGAGAGGGAAAAAAACCTTATAGTGAACCGACTATCTGGCACGAAAATAAAGGAGGAAATGTCAGCGCTTATCCCTATTCCTGTGCCTTGCGAGCAGGAGCATCCTATAATTATTTGTTAGTGGATGGGAAAAGACGCTTAACAGCAAGAGAAATGCTCCGTTTACAAGGTTTTCCCGATGATTATCAAATTGTCGGCAGTTATCAAACTATGCGAAAATTAACCGGTAATAGTGTAGCGATTTCCTGCGTAGCTGCTGTGGTTAATTCTGTAATCGAGTCTTGGTTAGATATTGAGTAAGCATCAACTAATTCATTCTCGTTCAATCGACACCTTAATTAAGTTTATTTTTGACTTAGGAGTTTTAGATAGTGGTAATTATTCAAGACGCTTTTAATTCCCTATATAGACAGTAAAATACTAGGAGATTATAGCTTGTTTGAGTCGTCCTAATTTATGTCTCTAAAATTAGCTGACCCATTGCCTTGAGAATTTGGAGCAGATTAATTGCTGATTCAGGATACATTAAATTAAGTTCTGGCATTATCTGATAAGTGGGGTTAGTTTCTTGTCTGAGATAGACGAACATATATTGTAAGCCATTAGTTGCTAATCCCCAAACTGAGGGTTGTCTTTCTAAGCTATTGTAGGCATAAGTCAATAATTGAGGTAATCCCTGACGCACTTCGATTCCACTCTCTTTAGCTTCAATGACTAAAATCCAAAAAGGGATATCATTGACAGTTGCTATCGAATTATTCACCGTGACAATATCAAACCATCCGCTAATAGTTTTATCTTCATCCACAAGGATAATATTATCAATCCCTTCTTCAACCCTAATCTTAATCGGATAACGATAAAAACCCGCTAACCGCAATAGGGGAAATAGGGTTAAAACTTTAACTTGTCCTTCTGATGCTTTATCTTCCATCAAATAGGGTCGAAAATCGTTGCGGATTTGAACAAGTTCTAATTTTTCTGCGTCGCTGACGGTTTCCAATGTTAAAAGCTCTGTAAATGAAACATCTTCAAGCTTTTCTTGGAAATTAAGATGACGTTGAACATCAGCAAGGGTTAGTTTACTCGTTTTGAGGGTAAGCATTGATTGAGCAAGCAGTACAGTCCTGTTTCCATGATAGCGGAAAATAGGTTTCTCGGCTGTTCTTGCTAACAAAATAAGCCAAGACAGAAACATAAATTTAACAATAAAGTTGCTGGGTGGGGTGCGGATTGTTAATGTTGGTTTTTTAAAAGAATTGGTTGCCTTCTAACGCACTTTACACTCGTCGGCCTTTTTTGGGACTATTAACCCCTATCTCTATAGGTGAGTTAGCAATGGGTAACTAGAATAATAAAGGAGAACCATTGCCGAAAAACGAGAGCGCTATGCCAGAAGAAACCATTTGGAT
>NZ_SFBO01000223.1:0-32088 GCF_007095705.1 Microcystis sp. Msp_OC_L_20101000_S702 | reverse complement strand
GGCGTGACGTCTCCACTCGGATGGTTGTGGGCGACGATGATGGCGGCGGCATTGGCGAGGATTGCGGCCTTGAAAACCTCTCTGGGTGAGACGATCGCTGCGAAAAGGCTCCCCACGCTCACGGTGTGGATTCCGATGACCTGATTCTTGACGTCGAGCATCAGGGACACGAAGTGTTCGCGATCGGCATGCTGGAGATATCGTCCCAAAATCTGGGCCGCTGCTTCTGGACCGTCGAGTCCCGTGCGCTGACCGGACTTCTCTCGCACTAGCTGCACCCTGAACACGGGCGGCATGAGCGCCTCTTTGAATGGGTCTTTGTTGCGCTCAATCTTTGCCATGTTCTTCTCCTTCAATCAAAAGCTGTTTGAAGGGGATATCCCTGGACTGCGCAAAAGATGACCTATTCCGGCCATCGGTAGAACGGGCGTTCGGACGTCCGAACACTCACCCTTTGCCCGGCTCGATTGAAGGAATGAGGACGCTCCTCCGGTGAGTTCAAGAGTTCTTCATCACAATGCCTCTTTAGCTCTCGAGTGTGAACACGCCGTGCTTTTCAGCTTCGAGTCGCCAGCGCCGTCCTCTGAACTTCGATCCGAGGTTTTCGATTCATATCCATCCGCATTGATCGACCCTTGAGCTTGAATTGTCCGCTAGTCTATGCGCCGCTTCTAGCCCATCTACCGCCAGGACACGCAAGGGGCACCCCAGCTTCCGCGCCTGCGGCTTGTGCAGCCAGGGCAATGCCCCGCACCCTTGCGTTCTGTCGGAGCGATGGTCTCTTCCGAAGGGCGCCAGCGGGCAATCAAGCCCGGGCGAAACCAAATCGGAGGATTGTATGAAAAACGAAAACACAACTCGGCTCGAAGCTCTCGTCAACGTCGGAAACGGCGACAAGAAAATCTGGAGACGCATCGGCGTCGCCTTCCCGCTCAAGAACCGAGAAGGCTTCAACGTGAAGCTGGAACTCATCCCAGCGCCCACCGGAGGAGCGTACGAGTTCATTCTCGTCGAGCCATCCAGCAAAGAGGTGGAGGAGTAAGACGCCCAAACCCAGCCCGGTCACCCGTTGGCCGGGCTCATTCTTTAACTGAAGCAGCCCGAGGGGATATCCCGATTACAGGCTGAAAACAACGTTTTGAAGGAGAACAACATGAAGACAGAAGACGCAAAAACACTCATCGAACAGCAAATCGAGGCACTCGGAACCGCCCTCGAAGCAGGTCACAGCCAGCAGCTCCAAGAGTTCCTGGGAGTCATGGCACGGTTCCACAAGTACAGCCTAGGCAACGTGCTCCTGATCATGGCGCAGCGTCCCGAAGCAACCCATGTCGCGGGATTCCACACGTGGAAGTCTCTTGGCCGCTATGTCAAATCCGGCGAGAAAGGTATCGCCATCCTGGCCCCGATGGCCCTGAAACGCGACAAGCACGATTCATCAGACTCTTCACCACCCGAGGAAGACGATGACCGCATCCTCAGATTCCGCGTCGTTTACGTCTTCGACGTCGACCAAACCGACGGAGAGCCCATGCCGGAGTTCGCAAAGACCCAGGGAGATCCTGGAGAGTTCAGCGAACGACTCAAGAACCTCGTCCGGCAGATGAACATCGAGCTCAGCTACTCCGAGCAACTCGGCGGAGCCCTCGGAGTCTCCAAGGGTGGAACCATCGAGCTCAAATCCGGACTCGATCCCGCTCAAGAATTCACCACTCTCGTCCACGAACTCGCGCACGAAATCCTGCATCACGGAGCCGGACGTGAAGGAACCACCAAGCAGAGCCGTGAGCTCGAAGCTGAAGCCGTCGCGTTCGTCGTCGCCCAATCCATCGGGCTGGATACTGGAACCGCCAGCTCGGACTACATCCAGCTCTACTCCGGAGACAAGAAGCTCCTCACCGACCGCCTGGATGCCGTTCGCAGAGCCGCAGGAACGATCCTCGAAGGACTGGCCCCGTGATCGGGGTCATCATTCCATCCCAAGCCCTTGTTTCAGTCAGGTTTTCATTTGCGAATCCGATAGAACGTGTCCGCGGCTCCGGTCACGCCAGCGGAGCTGTCATGCCCCGAGCTTTCTCGCGGACGCTGAATACCCGTTCGGTTCTATGCGCCTTTCCTGAGACGGGTTTTTGGTTTCTCACGACCAGGGTGAAGAAACACAAAAACCCTTTAACTCAGGAGGCAAAATGAAAACACAACGAAACAACATCAGGCTTGGGCAGACTGTGATCACCCCTAATGCGATGGAGTCCCTACACCCAGAGGACGTTCTGGGAGCAATGAGACGGCATGCGGCGGGGGATTGGGGCGACTGCTGTCCCGAAGACTGGGAAGCCAATAATCAGGCGCTCAGCGACCGATCCAGGCTCTTCTCGGTGTATCACGACCGCACTGGCACCAAGTTCTGGATCATCACCGAAGCTGATCGTTCGGCCACGACCGTTCTGCTTCCCGAGGATTACTGATCCTCACCGCTTCAGCGTCCTTCGACGTTGAAGCATTTCACCGACTCCCGGCTTGATATCGGACAGCTCTAGGAAACGTTCAGGGATAGCCAGGTGAAGGCCTGGGTGACGCTCTCGAAGACGCAGAGCAAGGTCATAGTTCGGTTCGCTCAGACGCAGAATCTCTCTATCTCGAGTGACCAACGCAAAGGCAGCCGAGTGGATGGCAAGGTCGATATACGGAGCATCATCAGGATCAGGGGGGAACTCAAACACCTTCGGGACTCTCTCGACGTAGATCGCTGCCCGATGCAGATGGTGGAAGAAAGCCTCGACTCGCTTCGGAGTGATGCCGGGGAGTTTGGCTTGAAGCCACGGCATCGAGAGGACGTATCGAGCTTCATCGAGCACGTACTTGGACGTCAAGAGCCGGTCTGGACCCTGGAGAACATGGGCGAGACAATGATAGGCGGCCCCTGGAAAGGCAACCGCTTGAACGAAGACGTTGCAGTCAAAGACAGACATTCTCATGATTCCTCCTTGCCTTCACGTTCTTTGCGTGCACGTCGAATAGCCTCGGCGACCAGCAACTCGATCTCGGTCGTCCGGTAATCAAGGTGTTCGCCGTGAATCTCGCGAACCACCTGAATCACGGCGCGGTTCGCTTGCTGGAGTGGGAATCCCTGGGTCACCAAAGGTGAGGGGATTGGAGGGGTGTTTCTTCTTCGTCGGTTCATGACTCATTTAGATGAGCCCTCTCCAACGAGGATTCAAAAACTCTGAGGCTGTGACTACCTAGCCCTGCCTCTGACCCTCAGAAGAAACGTCATCCCGGAATGAGAGGGCGATCTTCGCCAGAAGAGGATCCTGGACGCCGGAAATGGACAGAATGCGGTCCGTGCCTTCTTCTTCTTCATTCGGAAGACCCAAGGTGACGGTTGTGGTCTCAAAAATCTGCCGTTTCAGCTCGTCGAGACCATCTCGATCGGCATCATCGTAACTCCGAACCCGATATTCAATGATTTGGTTCACGATGGAGGCATAAGCCCCTCCAAAGAGCCTCGATTCGAGAGGAGCATAGTCAACCTTAGCCGGAGAACGCTCGACTCCAAAAATGAGTGAGGTCACGTCATCAAGAGCCGTCCTCGATGGAATTCTCACCCGATGTGCCCGGGAACTGTCAGGCGTGCCGTACCTGCCTGAAAACACATCCCACTGGGATTGGCCGTTCGCCGTCGATGACAAGGCGACTGAGTTTGCCTTTAGGAATCTGGATGCAGCATCTCGGTCCTTCTCGTTCAAAAGCCCGCACCCCATGCACATCCACCGGATGAGGGTGACCAGCGGCTTGCGGTCGGGCACCATTGCAGTGGGGAGATTCTTTCGCGCGGTCGTGTCCATCAGTTTCGATTCGGCGAACGCCCCCATGAGAACCCAGATATCTTCACGAAACTGAGAGTTCTGATCACCTGGCTCCATCACATCGAGGGCCGTGTCAGCAAGGCCAAGGTAGCCATGGAACAGCTCGCGCTCGTTCTTAGCGTTGCGAATTCCGCGCTCAAGGGCACTGCTTAGGTGAAAGCGATTGATTTGGGCCCGGCGGGCAATGACGGACTTCGCAGTCGCCACCACATACCGGAAGACAGGCTCGACCGCATACCGCACGAGCACGTAGAGGGTGATTGCCAAAGAGAAGAATGCCGTCGTCCACGGGGCCAGGTCCTTTGAGCCGCTGACGATGCAGACTACGATGCCAACAACGGAAAGCACCACGGAGAGATAACCCAGACGGTGGAGAATTCCAAAAGGAATACCCAACAAGAAGGCGACGAACTTGCCGCTTCCAACAGCCGTTCGATGGGAGAACATTGTCATCGAGCCAATCGACTGCTTTGCGTAGAGCTCCAGATTATCACGCAGGATCCTGACGAGAGCCCTTGTTCCCTGCCCAGGAATACCCGTCACTTCAACGCGATTGATCGCGTCCGGGGTGCTCATTGCTTCGATTGGGGAAGGTGCGCTCACTTCAAATCACTCTCTCAAAATGTGATTGTATTCCCTGCCCTCGCCCACAAACTAGAGAGCGGACCGGCTCATCAAGAGGCCGTGTTCGGACGTCCGAACACCTCTCTTTGAACTTGCAGATGCTTTCTCGACCTGTGCTCCGTCTTCAACTTTTAGGGTTGACATCTTTGAACACCTGAGTTCAACTAGGCACATGAAGATGCAGGACCCGAACGGAGAACTGATGGCAAGAGGACGAGCGAAATCTACCGGGAGAACGGTGAGGCCCGCAGGAGTCACCTTTGAGTCCGGCGTTTTGGAATATCTGGAGTTCCTTGGCGAGCGAGAGGATCGATCTCGAAGCTGGCTCATCAACCAGATGATCAAAGCGCACGCGATGAAAGAAGGAATCGATATCCGGACGTTTGCATCTAAAACCGCACAACAGATGGATTGATGAGTGAAAGACCAGGCACTGAGACCAGATAGGGACGAAGAAATCGTCGGACTTCCAGCCTTCAATGGCTTCAAGTCACCGACGAGTTCGACCACCTACACGCCGAACCAATTTTTCGACGTGGTGCTCCCTCATGCGTCCCGTGGCTGCCTTCGACTCGTTGCCTATCTCATCCGCAAGACTCTTGGGTGGTCCGATGAACACGGTAACCCCCAGAACCCCAATGCCCATGTCACCTATCGAGAACTGATCGAATGTGCGGGCATTTCGCGCGGCGCGATCAAGGAGGCCATCGAGGAGGCGCTTGAGAAGCGATTCATCGACTGCTTGAGATTCGGGCAACCCCATAAGGCCGGAGAGGAGGGCTACTCCGCTCTCTATAGCCTTCGTTGGGATGAGCGGGAGGAGTACATCACTTCCCTCTCGGAGTTCACTGGCTTCTATGCCGGAAACGGAAACCTAACACATATCCCCAATCAGTTCTTTGACTTCCTGGTCCCGCGAGAACCCCTGGCCGTTGTCCGCGTCGTAGGCGTCATCATCCGTCACACCATCGGATTCCAGACTCGTTTTGGATTCAGACGTCAGCACGTCGAAATGTCCTTCTCGGAAATCATGAGACGGACCGGCATCGCATCCTCATCAACGATCAGCAACGCACTGAAAGCGGCCGTAGATGGACGCTATATTCGTAAGGTTTCCGAAGGTTTCTTTGACCCCGGTGCTGGCGTGGCCAGCAAGGCAACCACTTTCGGTGTCAACTGGGAAGATTCCCCTCAAAATGAACCTAATTCAGCCAACGGTTCAAAAATCGAAGCGGCTGATCGGTCCAAAAATCGAAGCGGGATTTTGGAGACGGTTCAAAAATCGAAGCGAGAGGACGGTTCAGAATCCGAAGCGGAAATCGGTCCAAAAATCGAAGTGGCAACGGTTCAAGAATCGAAGCGGGAAGCGTTCAAAAATCGAAGCGATATTAAAACAACAAATCTAAACAACCTTCCTAAACAACAACAAACGGCTGTCGTCGTCGAGGAAGGAAAATCGCTATCGTTTTTGGTTCAAAGACTCATGGCTGTGGGAATTGACGGAGCCAAAGCCAGCGAGCTGGTGGAGCACTTTGACGCAGAAAGGATCGAACGCCAACTCGACGCCCTGCCTTCCCGAAAAGTGAAATCGAGTGCGACTGGATTTCTCATCCGAGCCATCGAGCGAGATATTCCGGTCGAGTCGAAGGAGCAACAGTCGTCGGCAGCGACCGTCTTTGCTGAGCACTTTTATGCGGAGCTGGGCGGCAACTCTGGAAGTCCGGTTGGCTACACGACGTCCGCAGATGAAGAGGCTGCATCAAATCTCATTGGCAAAGCCCCAAGTCTTTGGCGAGAGAAACCGGCGCAGGCTGGGAGGCAGCTGGCCAACTATGTGCTGCGACAGACGAGCAATGCGAAGTTCCCAATCCGGTCGCTTCCATTGGCGGTCCGATCTTACGGCGATGAGTTTCTGGCTGGCCTCACGGCAAAGGCTGAACGAGAGGCGCGTGAGCAAGCAGCCTCACGAAAGGCAGAACACCAAGCGAGATTCGATCCTGCATACCGCCAATACTTGAGGGGATTGGCTGCTCAGCTAGAGCAGGCAGGAGGAGAGGCTTGGGACGAATGCGTCACTTGGTTCGAGAGAAGGGCCAGCCGTCGCCGCAGTATTTCTGAAACTTTCTATCGACGGGTCATGCAGCAGTGGGAAACCCCCGAGGAGAGACCGGAGATCATTATCGAGTTTCTCTCGGAGAAGGATCCGGGCAGTGTGCCCTCGTTCTGGGAATGGGACGCCAAAATGAACGAAGAACGATTTTCCACGGAAGGAACCAATCTATGAGCACCACCATTGCTGTCATCAACCACAAGGGAGGCGTCGGGAAGACCACAACAGCCGTGAACCTCGCCGCCGGAATGGCTCGCCATGGGCATAAAGTGCTTCTGGTCGACCTGGACCCGCAGGGGAACGCAACTTACGGCCTGGGTGTCGATTTCAACCCTGGAGAGTCACCGTCAATCTCGCAAGTTCTCATGGACCCAGAGGCTTCTTTGGAATCGGTGATTCTGGATACCGAGGAACCCAACCTCAAGATCATCCCGGCGGATATTCGCCTGGCTCACACAGCCGTCCAACTCAATGCCGCCGTCTTTCGCGAGACGAGGCTGAAGAAGGCTCTGGCGACGGTTCCGGAGTTTGATTACATCATCATCGATGCCCAGCCGACATTGGATCTTCTTCCGGTCAACGCCATTTATGCTGCCGACCGGCTGCTCATTCCGACCGAGCTCACAGGCTACGCCTTGTGCGGGCTCAGCGATCTGATGAGCACGATGAAAGTGACCAAGAACGGAGGAGCCTACGACTTCAGGATCCTCTTGACGAAGGTGACCGGACATGGCGAAGATCGACAGTTCCACGCCATCAAGTATTTGGAGGCCCTGTCTGACCGCATTTTGAAGACCCGGATTCGGCACAACGAGGCGATCCCGAGAAGTCAGATTGAGACCGAGGAGCTGGACCCGGTGCCCGTTGTGCTCCAAAAGAGCTACAGCCGCGGAGCCCAGGATTATCGAGCGCTTGTAAAGGAGATTCTTGAACTATGGCCCGCCTAAGAGACCGATTGAATGCCGCCGTTGAAGGCGAGTCCCCGGCTGAAGCGCTTTTGAAAGAAGGCGGTGAGAGGTTTGCGAACATTCCCGTTACCGCCGTCCTCCCGGATCCAGAACAGCCACGGAAGAACGTTGGCAACCTTGAAGAACTGAAGGCGTCCATCCAGGAACACGGCATTATTCAGCCGATCGTGGTGTCCCCTTACGGAGAGGAACAGTTCCTCATCATCGCTGGAGAAAGACGATTCACAGCAGCGAAGGAGCTCGGCCTCAAGACGGTTCCCTCGATCATCCGGACGGTCGAAGAGCACCGGAGACTTGAAGTTCAGATCATTGAAAACATCCATCGACAGGAGTTGAGCCCGCTCGAAGAAGCAGGAGCCTATCGAAAGCTGATGGAGGAGTTCAGCCTTTCGCAAAGGCAGCTCGCGGCTAGGCTTGGGAGGTCACCCGCCGCAATCAACGAGACATTGAGGATTCTCTCCTTGCCGGAGGCAATCCTTGAAAGTGTTCGGACGTCCGAACATCTCACCCGATCAGTCCTGCTTGAAATCGCTAAGCAGGAAAACGAGGAAGCTCAGACGGCCATGTGGCAGGCAGCTTTGGCGGGCGGGCTTACGGTCAAGGCGGCCCGACGGGGCAAGGACCGTCCAGAGCCCACAGAGAAGGTCATTCGAACAACCATCCCATTTCTCACAAAGATAGCCAAGGTCACTGTCGTATTCCCCCAAGAAACCGTCGATGCCCAGGACGTCGTCGATGCCCTCTCGCAGGCTCTCAAAGAGGCCAAACAGCAGCTCAAAACCGCCTCCGCAGCGTCTTCATCAGACGACTAACGCCCCTTCACGACCTCAGACGACAATCAGCATCACACCTGACTCACCCTTGGATGAGCGACATGGCGAACCTGTCGAAAATCTCGCGCATCTAATAGAACATGAGAAAGCAGGAAGCCGCCGAGTTTCTTGGCGTCAGCACCCGGACGATAGAGCGACTCGCGAACGAAGGACGACTGCGAGTTCGCAGGGAAAAAGGCAAGACCAAGCCGATTGTCGTCTACGATGATCAAGACCTTGCGCGTCTTAAGAAGGAGCGCGAAGAAGTGCGCCCACCAGAGGTGTTCGGACGTCCGAACACTCCCAAACCACTCGACTCGATAGGCTTCCGGCTAGACCCGCTCTACGTGAGGATGCTGGAAGAACAGGCCAGATCCAAGGGGCTTTCAGCGAGCGCAATGGCCCGTCACTTGGTGATTCAAGGACTAGAGGAGTCTCGATTCGAGAGGATTCGAGATGAGTTTCTGGCGATGCGGGACGACCTTGGAGATTTCTATTTTGCGCTCCTTGTGACGAAGTTTGGGATGACGGAGGCCGCTGCCAACGAGTTCGTGAAAGAGACGATTCTGAAAAGGAGGGGTGCTTAATGCTCAGCATCGGCGCAATGAGCGGGGGACAGGCGGGCTACTACCTGAGCCTTTCGCGTGAGGACTACTACCTCGAAGGAGGTGAGCCTCGTGGGAGGTGGTTTGGATCCGCAGTCGAAAGTCTTGGGCTTCCCGAGCTGGTGGAGCCATCTCATCTCTACAACCTCTTTGACGGCCTGGATCCCGAAGGGCAGAAACCCCTTGTCCAAATGCAGAAGCACGAAGGCAAGCAGGGGCATCGGCCAGGTTGGGATTTGACATTCTCTGCTCCCAAAGCGGTCTCCGTGCTGTGGTCGCAACTCCAAGATGAGGAGCGGGCTCTGATTCAGGATGCGCATTTCGAATCCGTGAAGGTGGCACTTGGATTCCTGGAAGACAAAGCTATTCTCACGCGGAGGGGGAAAGGTGGTCAGAATCTCGAAAAAGCGAAGGCCCTCATCGCCACCTTTGAGCATGGAACAAGCAGGGCGCAAGACCCGCAACTTCATACGCACGCGCTCTTGATGAACATTTGCCAGCGTGAGGATGGAACATGGGGCAGTGTGTCAGCCCTTTCCGTCTTCCAGGCAAAGATGGCAGCCGGTGCGCTGTACCGGGCTCATTTGGCGGCCACGCTTTCTCAGGAGCTAGGGCTCGAAATCCTTCCTGATGGAACATCCTTCACCATTGAGGGGGTGCCAAAGAGCGTCTGCCAACACTTCAGCCAGCGTCGGGCGGACATCCTTGCGGAAATCGATGAACTGGGAATCACATCGGCAGCCGGGGCCGCCAAGGTCACCCTGGAGTCCAGACAGGCAAAAGAGGAAGTCTCGAGATCTCAGCTCTTTGAAGATTGGCAGGCAACGGGCGAGGAGATCGGATTCGGACGCCGGGAAGCCGAAAGGATTGTGCGCCGGGGGAGAGAACTTGAGAAGACTCCAGACCGTGCCATCGAAGATGCGGCTTCGAGGCTCATGGCCGATGGGGCTCACTTTTCTGAAATAGATCTTATTCGCCGACTTGCGGAGAAAGGGCAAATCAACGGACTCTCTGGAAAGGATGTTCGAGACCTCTCCGAGATGATTCTTGGAGAATCGCCAGACGTCGTGCGCCTAGGTCCAGAACGACGCGGTGTTCACTACACCTTCAAGCACGTTCTCGAAGATGAAAACAAGTTCTTCAAGGTCTGCAAAGAGATGGACTCGAACGGGGCTCGTATGCTCACCCCTGATCTCGTATCGGAGGTCATCAACAGGGCTAACGCTGAGAACCCCGACAAGAAGCTACTTGAAGAGCAGGAGAGGGCCGTAAGATGGCTGACCTCGCAGACCGGCGATATCGCCATCATGAACGGAATAGCCGGTTCAGGCAAGACGCACACTCTCGCCACCGCGGCAAGGGCATGGGAAGAAGCCGGGTTCAACGTTCAGGGCCTGGCGCTGAGCGGCCGCGCAGCCCGAGAGCTCTCCGAGAAGGCCGATATCGAATGCACCACGATCGCAAAGGCTCTTTACGAACTCGACAAAATGCCAATGGCCATCCGTTGGAGCGACCAGGGTAAGCACTTCTACTTCGACTTCAAAGGGTGCCAGTTTGAACTGAACGACAAGTCCGTTCTCATCGTGGACGAAGCTGGCATGGTTAACACTTCTCACTTTCTGCAGCTTGCAGAGGCATGTCAGGAAGCTGGAGCGAAACTCGTGGCGGTAGGAGACCCACGGCAGCTTCAGGCCATTGAGGGAGCGTCACCTTTTGGTGAGATGATCGACCGATTTGGATCCGCTGTCCTCGATGAGATCCTCCGGCAAAAAGACGCATGGGCGAAATCTGCGGTCAGAGACTTTGCAGACGGAAGAGCGGGGGATGCCCTCGCCAAATTCGCAGAGAATGGTTTGCTGACTCTGACGGATACCCAAGATGAGGCGCGCAGAAAGCTCTTCGATGCTTGGCTGGAGTCAGATGCGGACATCAAAGACAAGCTCATCCTCACAGACCGGAAGGAGGATGCCAAGTTTCTGAACAAGATGGCTCAAGACGCGAGAAGGGACGAACTGGGAATGGCCTGGGTGACCGTTGGAGAATCAACGCTCTACATGGGGGACCGTGTATCGGTCACCAAGACCTCCCAAGCAAGGGGCATCAATAATGGCGACCGGGGAACGCTTGTCGCGATCAATCCACTCCCTGGGTTCAAGACGGCAACGATTAAACTAGATTCAGGCGAGAAAGTCACAGTGGATTACGATCAGTTCCCTCATCTGGAGTTGGGCTATGCCTCGACGACCCACAGGGCTCAAGGCGAGACCGTCTCTGAAGCCTACGTGCTGACAGGCTCGACCATGCAGGACAAGCACCTTGCCTATGTGCAGGGCTCAAGGGCGAAGGATAAAACGCACTTCTTCATGACTGAAAGCGAAGCTGGAGACGAGCTCTCTGATCTCGTCAAGCGCATGTCGAAGGACCGTCAGCGGACGACCGCACGGCAAGAGCAGGAGAAGGCTCTCGGTGTAGAAAAAGACCAGACCCACGAACTCGACCAACGACCTGAACACGGAAGAGGATTCTCCCGATGAGTGGAAGGATTCTTTTCGGACCGTTTGACCTGCCCATGAAGGCGGCGACCTCTCACTTCCTCATTTCAGGAGCGACCGGCACAGGAAAAACAGGTCTCGTCTACCAGCTCATGGAGTCGACGTTGACTTCAATCGAGGCCCAATCCTATCGGGGGCTCATTTACGACTCAAAGCAGGAAATGCTTCCAATCCTTAGTCAACTCGGTCTTGAAGACCGCGTGGTCATTCTGCATCCCTATGACAAGCGGTGCTCCCCGTGGGATATTGCCGAGGACCTTTCCGATGCTCTGGCAGCGCAGCAGTTCGCAAGCATCCTGATCCCAGAAAACACGTCGGGAACCGCCGACTCGTCATTCTTTGACGATGCATGTCGGAACATCATTTCGACGGTGATCCAAGCTCTGACGCTTTGCGGTCAGGATCCTCATTGGACGTTTCGGGATTTGCTTGTCGCGCTTCTCTACCCTGTTCACTTGGAGCAGCTGCTCACCATGGAGACCGCCGGAGCTGGAAGGAGCTTTCCTCCCGGAAGACGCATCTGGGACACCTATTTCAATCCAAAGACCACGGACGAGCGAACCCGGAGCAATATCCGCTCTTCGATGAACGCCAAGCTCTATGCATTCGAGACCGTGGCCGCCGCTTGGCATCAATCGGGGAATCCACCCTTCAGCATCAAACGATGGCAGAAGGAGAACTCCAATAAGTTCCTTGTCTTGGGTAATGAAGAGGCGGCGAGGTCTACGATCGATCCCATCAACCGTGCCATCTTTCAACAGGCTGCTTCCCATACCCTCGCAAGGCCGGAAGGTTCAGATTCCCTCACTTGGTTCTTCCTCGACGAGGTGCGCGAAGCTGGAAAGCTCGATTCATTGAACTCACTCCTGCTGAGGGGCAGATCAAAGGGCGCCGCTGTCGTTCTTTCCTTTCAGGACATCGAAGGCCTACGGCATGTCTATGGAAGTCACTTGGCCAACGAGATCGTCGCCAACTGTAGCAACATAGCGCTCCTTCGAACCAACAGCAACGACACCGCCGAATGGGCGGCCAAGTCGTTCGGAACGTTCTTGGTCGAGGAAGTGGATCCATCCACCGGATTTTCTGGCACCGACATCACATCGAGCGAAGTGCGCAAGCGCCAAGAAAGGCAGCGCGTTCAACCCGGTGAACTTCTGTATCTACCGCTGCCTTCTCCGAGGGCCGGAGTCTCAGGATTCTTCAAGGATGCCTCCGCAGGAGCAAATGAACCCTCTTTCTATCGTCTTCAACCGTCACCTCCACGCAATCGGTGGAGCACCTTCGAGGCTCACGTGCCGATAGAGAGGCATGGCCTGTACCTTCAGCCATGGAATGAAGACGACCTGGAGAGGCTCGGCATCCAGCCGGTACAGCTGGAACCGCCACGCGCCGAGCCAACGAGGACTCAGGAGCCTCCAGATGATCAGCCGAGCGGTCCCCCTAAGCGGCCACGATCTTAGAAGTCTCGCCGCACGGTTCCGGGGGGAGTGAGGGGAAAGTCATCAAAGCTAGGCAAGCCGATGGATGGCGGACTCATAGGAGAGTTTTGGACTGCTTGGCCAGTTTGCGGTCCCTGGAGCCATTCGCGGATCAAGGGCTCGACCTTGAGCACCATATCCTGGGACGGCATCCAAAGCGGAAACTCGGTCACAAGAACTTCTCGCTCTTCCTGGTTACGGTAGAACGGATATTCGCGGTAGCGGCGAAGTGGAATCGGGCGGTTAAAGGAAAGCGTCAGAGCGGCAGGAATGCTTGCCCGAATCGTTGTCGAGCCGATGAAATTCGTGGCTTGGAATGAGCCGCCATGGTCAGGCCCCGGAAACTTCATTCGCCCGAGATCGGAGACATCCGATGCGTGGACCGCGAGAACCGCCTCATGCTTCCTCACCTGCTGAGGGCCGACAGCGTGCATGATGATCGTCTGCTTGATCCTCAGAATGTTCGGACCACCACTGAGAAGCACGGGAATGAACTCCCAGAAGTGCCAGTAATCCCCAAACATGTCATCCCAAAATGTCGGCGAATCCCAAGGCAACATGAGCTGAGCCACTCTTCCCGGGGGCACATACACTGGATCACCGTCGTGAAGCAACCTCCATGCTTCGAGAATTGGGTCAGCCATCACTCTATTTTGACCGAGCTACTTCACGCGATAGCGCACGCACTCAGGAGAGAGTCAGGCAACGGATACGCTCTCGAGTGATGCGACCAGTCTCTGAAACCACTTACGTCTACAAGACTCTTCCGCTCGATCCCTCAAACCTTACAGAACAGCGTCTCAACGGACTTGGCGCAGAGGGTTGGATGCTCGTCGCTACCCTGCCCCAACTGGTCTTTGTCCGCTCGATCCAGAGGCTCTCCGCAGTTCAAATCGACGCTCCCATCTTGCTCACCATCAAGCAGGTGTCAGAGAGACTGGGCATAAGCAGATCTAAGCTCTACCACCATATCAACAGCGGTCAGCTCAAATGCATTCGGATAGGAAGGAGCGTTCGGATTCCCCGCCAAGAGCTCGAAATCTTCATCCGAGAGTATTAGATGCTGACCTGAAAGCCTTATGGAGCGTCAAGAGGATCCGAGAGTTGCCTCTCGGGCAGCGACACACAGTGAATGGTCTCCGTACTTCTCATTTAGGAAGGCAATCGCGCTTGGATTACCACCGATCTCGGTCGTGCCGTCAGGTTTGCAGAGACAGCGAACCAGATACTCATCGCCATTCGGTTCGATGAGAACAACAACCGCCTGTACACCCTCCAGCGAAGGCACCGGTTCAACGAATCGGGCTCTTAGGTCTCCCATTGACGCATTTTACGGCTTGTCCACAGGGCACCCTATTCCGAGCGAGCGAGGCGCTTCAGGGCTAGGTAGATCTCCACCATCGCCAAGGTGTCTTGACAGCAATAGTCAAGGAGAGCTCTTCGCAGTTCAGCAGCTTCTTGGCTTGTCGTGTTCGGAGAGAGCATCTTCCGGAAGCCGGCCGCAGCGGCAGTTCCGTCAGCGATCAGCAAATCTTTGTAGCTCATGCTTGGAACGAGAGTTGGCAAGACGACTTTGATGCTCGTCCGTCCTTTGAATCCCTCCAGATAAACGTGCTCGCTTACGATCTTCTCCAGGTCTACCGAGCGGGCTTCGATTGCATCGAGCAGTTCTTGAGCATACGGAATGCCGTCGGCCACCATCAACTTGAGCTGCGTCTTCTCGAAGTGGGTGTAGTGGACAATGGATTCGCAGTCTTTGATCGTTTCCCAGAGGCTCTGGCAGAAGCCGGGGCGTGGATCTTCACTTCCTTCAGGGAGGAACTCGTGGTGAGAGGGCTCTGAATCTGGCAAGGCCAAAAGGTGAGCCGACCACTGGAAGCAGATTTGCTGATAAGGGCGAGTCCCCGGATACATTGGGAAAGCGGGGTTAGAAGATTCGTAGTCGATGAATGCGGCCGGAAACGGAATGGCTTCCAGCGCCGACTTCAAGCCGTCGCCGATATAGGGCTCGCCACTCACCACAACGTCTCTCATTCGCTTCCGAGCATCGGTCAGCTTCTCATCTTCCGGAATGTCGGTGATGGAGCGGTATCCCTTCGCTCTGAGGTCGTTGACTGCCTTTGCCGTGATTCGGGGCAAGAAGATCAGATCGTGCTTGGGGCTGTCCGCGTGGCAGTGGTCGAAGTAATCGCAGTCCTTGCAGTGAGTGTTAAGTTCCACGTCCGGCTCTGAATCAGAAGCGAGGACTGCGGAAAGACGGGTGGAGTGGTCGGTGATTCTCGCGGCAGATTCCTCGCAAACGTCTGTGAGGTCCACAACGCCAAGAAGAGCATGTGGGTTGAAGGCTCCGCCATCCCAGACGAAAGAGGTGTCCACCAAAACAAGGCGTGCATGTTTCACCGGATGACCTGCATCTCGCGTGGTTTGGAACTGAAATGCTAAGTCGAGCACCTTGTCTTCGGCGATCTTCTTCGGCTCTTTGACTGAGGACGACTTGACTTCATCAAGGGTCCATTCGCCGGAATCGACTTGGTGAAGAACGTCGAGCCTGGCCAGCCGTCCAGATGCCACAAACGTGGCCTCGAACAGGCACCGATGCCCAGCTTGGAGTTTCTCCAGCGTGTCAGCAACCGCAATGTCATGAGAAGAGCCCGAGTTGGAGGCCATGTGCCCACCGCTGTATCGGGCGCGAGCAAGTTCGCCAATGAGCTTTCCCGTCTCCATCCGGTCCCTTGACGCCAATGACAGTGGAGCTTTGAGATCAGGCCGATGAAGATCTAGCCAAGCTCGACGAACACAGTCGAGACCGCGGATGAACTCTGTTTTTGTGAGAAGTCGAGTTTCTGACATTTTTATCATCCTAAGATAGCCGGAATTCCTTTGTCCAGAAAGAAGGACGATGAGCACGAGTGCTTTCCAGTTGAGTCCCGTTTCATGGGAGAACTGGTTCATTCACCCTGAAGTGGGATCCTGGGGGACATCATGTTGGCCGAACAAAGGAGAGACCCATGGAGTCTAGTAAAATATGCTTATTAACCGGACAAAATGAACCGAGAATGGCATAATGAGAATATGAGCAAGCCGAAGACCAAGGAGCACTTGAAGCGTAGCGCGAGCGAAATCGCGCTGCGAAAAGCGAGGTCGTCTGGGAATTCCTTGCTTCGAGCGGAGGATCTTAAGGGGACGACACCGGCCGCTGCCACAAAGGCGCTCTCCAGGCTCGCCAAGCAAGGGGTTCTCACTAGAGTGGGAAAGGGCCTGTACTTTGCCCCCAAAGACACTCTCATTGGGAAGAGCAAACCTTCCGAGACCGCTATCGCGCTGAAGAGACTCGAAGGCAAGACCAGGCCAACCGGAGCTTCGGCAGCGAACATCCTTGGGCTCAGTACGCAGGTGCCCGCGAGGCCGCAACTTGTTGCGTTCACGAGCAATCCGCCAAAGAACACTGGAGCGGCTCGGATCAGACTTCGACGTAGTTCAAACCCGCACCCCCTCCCGGCGCTCGAAGGAGCTTTGCTTGAGTTCATCAGAGGCCGAGGGGAGATGGCAGAAACGACTTCTGAGGAAAGCTTCCGGCGCCTTCGAAGTTTGCTCAGGGATCAACTTCAAATGAATCGGCTGCGCGAACTTCGAGAGGCCGCTCTTGGTGAGCCGCCACGAGTCAGGGCCATTCTTGGGGCATTGCTTGAGTTTGCCGAGTTGCCAGAGAGCCTGTGGAGGCCGTTGAAAGATTCGCTGAATCCGCTCACCAAGTTCGAATTTGGATTGTTCTCTGAACTCCCGAATGCGGAGGAGTGGCAGTCGAAGTGAGCTATCTCTTCGAGCGTCCGGACTTCGTCGACTTGGTCAACGCCACCGGTGACGAAAACCGAATCGGCAACCCTGGGATTGTCGAAAAGGACTACTTCGTCACCGAGGCCTTGCGGCTCATCGCCCGGGACTTCGGTGACGTTGTCATCTTCAAAGGGGGGACGAGTCTTTCGAAAGGTTGGAAGCTCATCGATCGGTTCTCAGAGGATATTGACCTTTATGTCGAACCAGCCGAGAGCGGTGAGGCAACGCTCGCGAGGTTTGAACAGGTTGCGGATCTGGTCGCATCGTTTCCGGGTTTCGTCGGGAGGCTGGGGAGGCAAGAAACGAAAGGATCATCCTCATGGACCGAAGAGTTTGTCTACACGAGCCGAGTCGATTCCCTTGGAGGAATTCGGCCGGTCGTGCTTCTGGAGGCAGGGGTCCAAAGCGCGGACCAGCCGACCGAGAACCGAAAACTGAGCTCCCTTATCGGGGAGATGCTGGACTCTCAGAATGTGGAATCTGGCACGGCGGACAGGTTGCCGTTTGTAATGCGGCTTCTCCACTTCCGACGAACGTTTGTGGAGAAACTCTTCACGCTTCATTCCCGGGTCGAGCGAGCGAAGAAGCAGGGCAAAGACCTCGGAAGGGATGCGCGGCACTATTACGATTTAGCGATGCTTCTTGGAGAGCCTCAGACGAAGTCGATGCTCGAGTCCGACGAGTTCAAAGTGATTTGTGGCCAATACCGGGACCTCACCGCGAAGTTCTATCCGGGCCAAGTCAAGCTGCTCCCGGATGGCATGAATCTCTCTGCCAGTTCGGCGTTCTTTCCGGACCCGGAACTCAGAGCCATGCTCTCGTCGGCTTACATTCGTGAAGCCGATACCTTGTGCTACGGCCCATATCCGAACTTCGACGAAATCCTTGAGAGCTTCGAGGGCATCCAGTCTCTCCTGAATATTCACATCTAGGCACCAGGTGCAACCAGACAAAGTGTGCTCCTCTCCCGTGAGGGTGCGGATGGTGCGCTCAAGATGCCCATGGCGTCAAGGATGATAGCGAGCGCCTTCGGCGTCCTTGACCCTCAAGTGCATCTTCGGCAAGAGGGTGATTTGCCTCCCGGGAAAAAGGAGCATTGGAGGGGTTGTTTGGACATCACGCTTGGGTCTTCCGCCGGATCACAATACGGAGTATCATAAAGGACGTTATGAGGCACCAAGGAGGGTTTGAAGATGGACGGTGAAATCGTGGCCTTTGGGGGCGGAAGTCAGGGCCTCGTTCCCGGAGGGGAAGGGTATGCCGCTCTCCCGATTCCGGCCGTCATCGCCAGAGAAGGGGAACGGGCCGCCGAGCGGTTCATCGAGTTCTTCACAGCCAACATCCGGAACCCAAACACACGGATGGCCTATGCCCGAGCGGTCTACCAGTTCATGGCGTGGGCCGACGAGAGGAAGCTTCCGCTCGAACGCCTCAATCCCATCTTCATTTCGGTCTACATCGAGCAGCTCCAGCAGCATATGGCGCCGCCGAGTGTGAAGCAGCATCTTGCCGCCATCCGGATGCTCTTCGACTACCTGGTCATCGGCCAAGTCGTTCCTCACAACCCAGCAGCATCAGTCCGTGGTCCAAAGCATGTGGTCAAGAAAGGGAAGACGCCCGTTCTCAAGGCGAGCCAGGCGCGGCAGCTCCTTGATTCGATTGACACCTCTACTATTGTGGGGCTGAGGGACCGAGCCGTCATCGCGACCATGGTCTACAGTTTCGCCCGAGTCGGTGCAGTCGTGGCCATGAACAAAGAGGACTACTTCCAGAACGGAAAGCGGTGGTGGCTCCGGCTCCATGAGAAAGGAGGGAAGAGGCACGAGGTTCCCGCCCATCACAATGCCGAAGCCTACATCGATGCCTATCTAGAAGCCGCCAAATCCGAGAACTGGCCGAAGAAAACGCCACTCTTCCGGACCATTTCGCGAGAACGGGCCATCACAGAGGCAAGAATGACGCGCACAGACGTTCTTCGCATGGTGAAACGGCGGGCCGAGGACGCCGGACTCCCAGATTCTACGTGCTGCCACACCTTCCGGGCGACGGGAATCACGGCCTATCTGGAGAACGGAGGGACCATCGAGAACGCCCAGGCCATTGCCGCCCACGAGTCACCGCGGACGACGAAGCTCTATGACCGGACAAGTGACGAGATTACGCTTGACGAGATCGAACGGATTCTCATTTAGTCTTATTCCGTCGCCCTTTCCGCGATGTAGTCAAGGGCCTGAACTAGGGCATCCGGCACACTTCCAAGTTCAATTGCTTTGCGGGCGACTCTGACTCCGAGTTTCGGCTTGGAGCGTCCCTCCAGGGAAACCGTCTCAGCCGAACCTTGAACAGCCGCGGAGAACTTTGGAGAGTTGCGCATCTCGCGTATCTCGTCAGGTGTCCAGACTTTGGGCTCCTCGCCATCCACTTCGACTTGAGGCAGTTCGTTCAAGGCGGCAGCCCACGTGTGGTCATCGAACAAATCTTCGAACTCATTGTCGCCAAGATATTTGACGTGCTGAGGTTCGAGCCCGTGCTTACTTTGCAGTACGGCCGCACCACATCTGCGATGGGCCTTCATATCTGCATCCATGATGAGAACGTATCTTCTCTTGTTCTTGCGCAGAATCACGGCTGCATCTAACGCGCCGTCATCATTGAAGCCATTCAGGAGCAAGACACCGGACATCGAGAGCGACCTATGCATCCGATCGGCAAAGAGGATTGGCATAGCCCCGATCTCGGTCTCACCGCTACAACACACGAATAACTTCTCATTGAAAAAGCTAGCGTTACTTACTCCAAGAGCCTTCAGGAAGACGCGCTCGTAATCGAGATCATCTGTTGCAGAGTCATACGACCAGACGCGCCTTGAAGGATCTGGTACGTCCGGACCGAAGAAGACCAGAGAGTCGATTGGAACGGAGTCAATGAGATTATGAGAGTGCGTCGCCACAATCGCCTGGCACCGATCACCAGAGCACATGGCCTCGAGTGATTGAGTCACCTTACACTGAGCTTGATAGTCCAAGTTGATATCAGGCTCATCGAACAATACAACGACAGGCTTGGCATCAGCCGCCCCATCGAGGTGCTCGGCAAGAATTTTGTTCTGCCATCGAAACACCGCTAGCGACATCTCTCGCTTCTTCCCTCTGCCTATTCTCGTCCAATCGACGTCGGTACCGTCGGTCTTGGTCACGCGGATTCTTAACACCTTGAGATCGGAGAAAGCATCCTCCGCAAGAGGAATCTCAACGCTCTCGACTTCCTCACACTCAGACTTCAGAATCGCTGCAATTTCAGCTGCCTTCTCGTTTATCTTCTGCTGGACGTTCGCTCGAAGATCCTTGGTTGCATCAATGACCTCTGATTGAATCTCTGATTTGAAAAAGGTCGACGCAAAAGTCCGAACAGCGGATTCGGGATCATGGGCGCTAGAGTCATCGTAGCTCAAACAAATCGGGAACGCCTGCCTTAGAGCCGTTGGTAGAGGCTTCCACCCCACATGAGTTGGCAGCGAGTCCCGATGAGTAGTCAAGGCATTGAGAAAGGTGTCCTTCCGGTTCTGGGGCCCAGGCGCAGCGATACCGACTGCCGTGCACAATTCCTTGAGCTGCGGCATAGTCTGGCCATGCAGATCCTGGTTCAGACGGGCGTCCGCAACTAACTCTGATTGAAGCTCGAAGGCCGTAACGCCACCAAGGCTCCGCTTCGCCCGAATAATGCTTGTGAGCTCATCGTGTTCGACCTCCAACTCGATGCTTATCTCAGCGGCCCTCGTTGGAACGTCTGTCTCTTCATCAATGCCAGTCTGGCGATGGTCAGCGTCTTCAAGGGGTTGATTGGAGAGGATCACCTTCAAGGCATGAAGTGCAGATGACTTGCCACCATCGTTCTTTCCAATGAACACTGAGAACCTGTTTAGAGGAATCCAGTCTGTATCTTCGAAACAGCGATAGTCACGGAGCCGCAGGCGTCTCAAGAACATGGTCAGCTATATTGACCCCAATCACGTGCCAAGAACCAAGGGGAACCTGAGACATCCCATGTGATGAACTCACCGGGGTCAAACATATCGTCCAGTGAGTGTATGGTCTGAACTTGATCTGGGAGGAGACTCAACACGTGACGAGTGGTGTCACTGTCATAGTCCCAGAAGTGGTAGCGGTCTGACTTGTCCTTTGCTCTTCTGCTCGGCCCGAAGTCGAGAGGAGCACAAGTCCGACGCAAAACAGTGCCGTCTTCCTTGCTGAAGAAGTGAAGCAGCACTCTTTGGCGAGCGTGGAGCGCATTGACAAAGCAATCGTGGTCAGGATGCATTTCCCAATCCTACCGTCATGAGCGATGTCCGGCGTCGGGTATCACATAAAAGTTTGATTCGCGACGCGGAGAGATGATGCTCGATTTACGACAGGTGTTCTCACTGACCGACTTCTTGAGGAACCACAAGGAGATGGTCGCTCGGTTGACCGAGACCCACAAGCCGGTGGTGTTGACGGTCAAGGGCAAACCCGCGCTCGTGATTCAAGACGCCGACAGCTATCAAGTGCTGATGGACCGTCTTGAGAAAGCGGAGGGTCCGAGGGAGTGAGTACGCGATGAGGATTGTCAGGAATTCGGGAACCGAGAGACTTCTGGACTTCATTAAACCCAGTCTCGGGGAAGCTGAAAGTCTCGATATGGTCACGCCAAGGCTTTCCCTTTTCGCCTTCGCTGAGCTCATGCCTGAACTCAACAGACTGAAGCAGGCCAGGCTTGTTCTCCCAGCTTTCGAACAGCCGACAGAGCTGCTCGGAACTGCCGTGGACCGTCCTTTCCGGAACCGTTTGCAGACTCGATGGCTGGCCAAGCGGTTCCAAGAATGGGCGAGGAAATGTGCCCAGATCCGCAACGCTCAAAGCCAGATTCCTCAGGGGGCGATGGTTGTTCGCGATTCTTCTGGAGGATCCTCACAGGCTTTTCTCGGGGCTCTGGCGTTCACCACCGATGGACTGGGAATCACGCCTGGCAATCCACTAAGCCTCATCCAACTGGCCGAAAACGACGAGGAAAGGAAGCTCCTCACGGAGTGGTTTGAATCCCAATGGGCCTCGATGCCGGAGAACTCGACTGACCGCGAGAGATTCTTTGCAGCTCTGGATTCGCTCGCCTCTCCGGTGACGCCGATGCAGGTCTACGCACAGATGCTCCACCACCTATTCGCGTGGCGAGATGAAGACCTCGATGAAGAGCGAATCGTCAAGATGGCGACGGGGATCCGGGAGACCAAGGTCTGGAAGAAGCTCTACAAGTTCCAGCGGGATGGAGTCATCGGCGCGATCGACAAGCTGAATCGCTATGGTGGGTGCATCATTGCCGACAGTGTTGGGCTTGGAAAAACCTTTGAAGCCCTCGCGATCATCAAGTATCACGAGCTTAGAAACGACCGCGTTCTTGTCCTCTGCCCGAAGCGGCTCAGAGACAACTGGACTCTCTATAAGGCGAATGACCGCCGAAACGTCTTGGCTTCCGACAGGTTCAACTACGACGTTCTGAATCATACGGACCTCTCCCGTGATGGCGGAACGTCCGGAGACATCGACCTCTCACACGTCAATTGGGGCAACTATGACCTGGTAGTCATTGACGAATCCCACAACTTCAGAAACAAGCGAACACCTCGGCAGGGTGGAGAGACGCGCTATGACCGGCTGATGCGAAAGATCATCAAGGAAGGGGTGAAGACTCGAGTCTTGATGCTCTCCGCAACTCCGGTCAACAACCGCCTGGCCGACCTAAGAAACCAGATCCTCTTTGCCACGGAGGGAGATGATACGGCTTTCCTTGAACAAGGCATCGTCAGTATTGAGAACACTACGCGGCTCGCTCAGCTTCAGTTCAATCGGTGGTTGGACCTGGATGAACCATCTCGAAGTCCATCGAGGCTGGTCGAGATGCTCGGGTTCGACTACTTCAAGCTGCTGGATCTCCTGACCATCGCCAGGTCAAGGAAGCACATCGAGAAGTATTACGGAACGAGTGAAACTGGGCGCTTCCCGGAGAGGCTCAAGCCCATCAACATCAAGTCGGACGTTGACCGTGCGGGAGAATTCAGCTCGATTCGCGAGATCAACTTGGAGATTCGAAGGCTGACCCTCGCGGCTTACGCGCCACTGCGCTATGTCCTTCCGGCCAAGCAAGCTGCCTACGACGCGAAATACAGCACTGAAATCAGGGGCGGAGAGAGTTTCTTCCGCCAGGTCGACCGTGAAGAGAGCCTCGTGCATCTCGTTCGAGTGAACGTCCTCAAGCGCATGGAAAGCGCCGTTCCATCCTTTGCTCTCACGGTTGGTCGTCAGCTCAAGCACGTCGAGAGCACCCTCGCCAAGATTGAAGCTCAAGAAGAGGAGCTGGAGGAAATCGACGTTGCAGAAGTGGATTTGGACGACCCCATGTTCGAGAGCTTGGTGGTCGGCCGTAAAGTCAAGGTGCTTCTCAAGGATGTAGACCTCATTCGGTGGAAACAAGATCTCATCGAAGACCGCAACCGGCTCAGGATCCTCCATGACGCAGCCAAGCAGATCAGCGCCACCAGAGACGCCAAGCTTGAAAACCTGCGCCAGGTCATCGAGCAGAAGGTGAACGAACCTTTGAACGAGGGCAACCGGAAGGTGCTTGTCTTCACGGCATTCGCTGACACCGCCGAATATCTCTTTGAACAGCTCGCGCCGTGGGCGAAGGAGCGGTTCGGAATGGAATCCGCTCTCGTGACCGGCGACGGACGAAAATCCACGATTCAGGGTCAGCGAAAGGATATGGCGACGATTCTCACGGCCTTTGCACCAAGAGCGAAAGAGCGGCCGGAGGACCTCTCAACTGAAGGGGACATCGACCTCCTGATTGCCACCGACTGTATCTCGGAAGGTCAAAACCTTCAAGACTGCGATTACCTGATCAACTACGACATCCACTGGAACCCGGTCCGGATCATCCAGCGCTTCGGTCGAATTGACCGTATCGGATCCCCCAACGAGCGCATCCAGCTCGTCAACTTCTGGCCCAATATCGAACTGGAGGAATACATCAACCTGGAGCAGCGGGTGAGCGGCCGCATGGTGCTTCTGGACATCTCCGCGACGGGCGAAGAGAATCTCATCGAGCAGCAGTCAGGCAACCAGATGAACGACTTGGAATACCGACGCAAGCAGCTCTTGAAGCTCCAAGACGCCGTGATCGACCTGGAAGACCTTTCGACGGGTGTTTCGATCACCGACCTCACCTTGAGCGACTTTCGCATCGACCTGGCCGAGTATCTCAAAGGGCATCCGGAAGGTCTTGCCAACCTGCATCTGGGAACGTATAGCGTCACGACCACAGCCGAAGCCGAGGTGCCTCCCGGAGTCATCTTCTGCCTTAGGGCCGAAGGAGAGGCCGCTCTGAAGATCTCCGATTCGAGCTACCCGTTGGCGCCAAACTACCTGGTGCACGTTGGCGAGGATGGCTCGGTGCTCCTCCCGTTCAATCAGGCCAAGCAGATTCTGGATCGTCTCAAGCGAACCTGTTCAGGCCGTGAAGTCTCAGATGCAGCCGCGACCGCTCGCTTCGACCGAGTGACTCGTTACGGTGAGGATATGAAGACAGCTCAGAGGCAGTTGGCCGCAGCTGTCGCCAGCGTCGTTGGCAAGAACGAAGAGAAGTCAGTCGCCAGCTTGTTCAGTCCTGGAGGCACCCATGCCCTCAAGGGCGACTTTGCCGGCATCAACGACTTTGAGGTTCTGTCCTATCTGGTGGTGCTTCCGGAGGACGAAGAGTGACCGTTTCTCAAGTCATCGAGGCCCTCGGCTTGCCTGCTGGTGCACGGGTAGATCAGCGGGTTCCCAAGAAGCTCCTCATCGAGAACGGAGCCCCGACATCCGCCGACAAGAAGCTGATCAACGATGGCATTGAGGTTCTCACATGGGTGGCGGCTCTCAAGCCGACGACCATAGGCGTCCCGGAATACCGAGATGATGCTCGCGAGTATCTGGAGATTGCGGTTCTTGCCCTTCAGGCACGCAGCTCAAGCCGATTGAACCGCTTGATCGAGCTGATTCACCGAGCAATCCCATATCCCGTGATGCTAATGGTTGAGCATCCGGAAGGAGCAAGTCTCAGCTTCGCGAACAAGAGATGGGCTCAGAACGAGGAGGGGAAGACCGTCTTGGACGGGGAAGTCTTGCTCGCACCGCTCGATGTTCCAGGCGAGTTTGCCCAGCGGTTTCTGGAAGCGATCAACCTCTTGAATCAGCCGAAAACACACCTTCAGTCTCTCTACCAGGGCTGGATAAGCACCGCCACAGCTCTTCGCGCCGCGACGATCTCCGGGACGTTTCAAGTGCCTGCAAATCCATCCCAGGCCGCTGACCAGGCGGAAGCGTTGAGAGTAACCTCCCAACTGGAATCGCGAATTGCGGCTATTCGTGCTGCCGCGGCGAAGGAGAAGCAACTTCCGAAACAGGTTCACCTGAACCTGGAATTGAAACGACTCCGAGAAGAGCTTGCCTCAGCCCAGCAACGACTCTAATACACGCCACCCTAACCCCACGAAAACGAACATGCAGAAGCTGAACCCGAACGACCCAGAGACGATGAGTGCGGACATTGTGTCCGAGAACATCATGCACCTCAAAGCGATTTTTCCCGAGGCCTTCGTGGAGGGGAAAGTGGACTTTGATGTGCTCAAGCAGCTTCTCGGCGGTGCCGTGGATGAGCGAGAAGAGAAGTACGGGCTCAACTGGCACGGGAAGAGAAAGGCGAGGCAGCTGGCTCTGACCCCCTCCACGGGGACGCTCCGTCCCTGCCCTGAGGACTCGGTGGCCTGGGACACGACTCGGAATCTGATGATTGAAGGCGACAACTTGGAAGTCTTGAAACTGCTTCAAAAAAGTTATGCCGGAAAGATTAAGGTTATCTACATCGATCCGCCTTACAATACTGGCAAGGACTACGTATATCCGGATGATTTCCACGACAACATCAGGAATTACCTCAGGATCACTGGACAGCTGAGTGGCGATGGTGTGAGTCTCACTTCGAACACTGAAACATCAGGCCGCTTCCATACCGATTGGTTAAACATGATGTATCCACGGCTCATGTTAGCTCGTGACTTGCTCAGTGATGATGGAGTTATCTTCGTCTCAATTGACGATAGCGAGGCGGCAAACTTGAAGCACCTGCTTGTCGAGGTTTTCGGTGAGGATAACTACATCGACACCCTTGCCGTTGAGATGTCAACCACCTCTGGCCCGAAGACCGTCAATGCACAGCAGGGCACGATTGTGAAGAATGTTGAGTTCGTTCACGTATTTCGGCGCTCCGCAGAGTTTGACAAGAGGCGACACACGCCGCTGCTTGACGGAATTGATTCGTACGACACGCACTATTCTCTCTGGCTTCGGGAAGATGGAACGCTTGGAACGCTAGCTGAAATGATGCTGACAGACGAGCACGTTGCAGCAGATATAAGCCGTTACGGATTCCTGGAGAGAGATCGTTTTAGCATCAACAATTTGAACAAACTGCTGGCCGTTTCAGAGGCAACGCAGAAGTTCATTGAGGCGAACCTAGCGAACATCGCACGTATGGATAGACCGCCAGTTGCGGCAACTGGCGCGTCCACTCCGGTAGGTCGATGGGAGCCCTTCGAGGCGGACCACCGAACTTACTACTTGACCACGCTAGAAAACGGCATTCTCCAGGCCTTGATGCCTCTGTCCTTGAATTACAGACTGTCGGACGACTATAAGCCCAGATTTGGCAGAACTGTCATCAGAGGTGACCTCTGGAAGGGCTTTCATCAGGACATGGGGAATGTCGCCAAAGAAGGCGACGTCGGGTATGCAAACGGCAAGAAGCCTGTACGCCTCATAAAGCAGTTGATCAAGTGGGCGAACATTAAGGACGACGAACTCATTTTGGACTTCTTTGCGGGAAGTGGAACCACTGGACAAGCCGTGATGGAGCTAAATGCCGACGATAATGCTGCCAGACGCTTCATCCTCGTCCAGTTGCCTGAACCACTCGACCCTAAGAACGGCGAACAGAAGCCCGCTGCCGAATTCTGCGACCAGATCGGAAAACCACGCTTCATATCAGAGCTCACGAAAGAACGTCTTCGCAGAGCAGGGAAGAAGGTACAGAATGGTGCTCCACTGTTCACGGGGGATATTGGATTCCGCGTTTTCAAGCTAGACACTTCAAACCTTGCACCGTGGGATACGGCCGCGACCGACGTAGAGCAGAGTCTACTTGCTGCTGTTTCCAACGTTAAAGAAGAGCGCACTGAGGCAGACATCACAAGCGAACTGCTTCTGAAGCTCGGTCTGGACTTGTGTGTGTCGACTGATCACCGAGAAATCGCAGCCAAGACTGTTCAGAGTATTGGCGCTGGTGCGTTACTTGTCTGCCTTGCTCCCCAAATAGACCGATCTGAGGTTGAATCCTTAGCTCTGGGGATCGTGGAATGGCACAAGGACCTTGAACCAGCGGGCGAATCCTCCATGGTATTCCTCGATAGCGCGTTTGCCGACGACGTCTCGAAGACGAATATGACTGCGATTCTCGGCCAACATGGTCTTCTCAAGGTGCGGAGCCTTTGATTCTGCTATGAAGCTCAGATTCTCCGACCCCTATACCGAGGATCAGGTCTCCTATCAGAAGGAGGCCATTGAGGCCGTCTGCGACCTCTTCACGGGGCAGGAAAACAACCAGACGGAGTTTACGGTGCTTCGAGATCCAACCGACCCCCAAGGACGGCTCGCCTATGCCGAGAACGATTTGGGCATTGGAAACCGGCTGACCTTGCTCGACGATGAGCTGCAATCGAATCTCAATGCCGTACAGATTCAAAACGGCTTGCCGCCGTCGAGCACCCTCGCTTCTGGCGACTTCACCGTAGAAATGGAGACGGGCACCGGCAAGACCTACGTCTATCTCCGAACCATCTTCGAGCTGAATCGGCGCTACGGGTTCACGAAGTTCGTGATCGTCGTGCCAAGCATAGCCATCAAGGAGGGCGTCTACAAGACGCTCGAAATCACTGAGGAGCACTTCCGGTCGCTCTATGCGGGAGTTCCTTTCTCTAAAGGCAACAACTACTTCATCTACGATTCGAGCAAGCTTGGCCAGGTTCGAAACTTCGCGACGAGTTCCCAGCTCCAGGTCATGGTCGTCACCGTTGGTGCTATCAACAAGAAGGACGTCAACAACCTCTACGGCAAGGGGGCGAACGAGCAGACGGGCGGAGAACCGCCGATCAACCTCATTCGAGCAACGAGACCTGTGATCATCGTCGACGAACCTCAAAGCGTCGATGGCGGTTTGGAAGGAAGGGGCAAGGAAGCTCTCACGGCCATGAACCCGCTTTGCACCCTCCGATACTCTGCGACGCACGCAGAAAAGCACCACATGGTCTATAAGCTGGATGCCGTGGATGCCTACGAGCGGAAGCTCGTCAAGCAGATCGAGGTCGCCTCAGCTACGATTCAAGAGGCTCACAACAAGCCCTATGTCAGGTTCCTCGCTCCCGTCATTAAGGGCAAGCGAGTCGTTGGGGCCAAGATTGAACTCGATGTTGCAGAAGCCCAAGGCGTCAGGCGTCGAGAGCGCACCGTCGAGCCGAACACGTGGCTTCACTTCGAGGCTGGGCGTGAGATCTATACCGACATTGGCATTGGCGACGTCGGAGCTGCCAAAGGCGCGGAGTTTCTCGAGCTTCGCGTTCCGGGAGACTCGCTCTACCTTAAGAAGGGCGAGGCCTACGGTGACGTGGACGCGACGGCCGTCCAGCGGGAGATGATCCGCAGGACCATCAAAGAGCACCTCGACAAAGAGAAGCGGCTCCGCCCTTTAGGAATCAAGGTCCTCTCACTCTTCTTCATCGACTCGGTCGAGAAATATCGCCGCTACAACGCCGATGGCCAAGCCGAGAAGGGCGAATATGCGCGGATCTTCGAGGAGGAGTACAAGCGGTTCGCCAAGCATCCCGAATACCGAACGCTCTTTGAAGAGGTTGATCTCGCACATGCGGCCGAGGATGTTCACGACGGCTACTTCTCGATTGACAAGAAGGGGGGATGGACGGAGCCCGAGCTCGACGCAGAAGGAGAGCTCAAAAATCAGAAGAGCCGCGATGATGCCGAGCGAGGCTACAACCTGATCATGAAGGACAAGGAGAGGCTGCTCAGCCTGTCCACGCCGCTCAAATTCATCTTCTCTCACTCTGCTTTGCGTGAAGGTTGGGATAACCCCAACGTCTTCCAAATCTGCTCACTCCGGAACATGGGCACGGAGAGAGAACGAAGGCAATCCATCGGGCGTGGGCTCCGGCTCTGCGTCAACCAGGAAGGGGAACGAGTCCGAGGCTTTGAGATCAACACTCTCACGGTGATCGCCAACGAGAGCTTCGAGCAGTACGCGGAGAGCCTTCAAACCGAGGTCGAGAAGGAGACTGGCATTCGCTTCGGAATCGTCGAGCATCACTTGTTCGCCGCCATTCCAATTCAGTCCGAAAATGGAGCGGTGTCGCCGCTCGGTGTTGACCAATCCAAGGCACTCTGGGAACATCTGAAGTCACTGGGGCACATCAACGCCCAGGGCAAAGTTCAGGACACGCTCCGGACAGCGCTCAAGGACGGCTCACTTGCGCTTCCCGAACAGTTCGCAGGGCAGCGTGAACAGATTTGCAGCCTTCTCAAGAAGGTTGCTGGCCGTCTTGAAATCAAGAATGCCGACCAGCGCGAGCAGATCCGGCTCAACAAGAGGGTTCGCGAAGACGAGGCTTTTTCCGAGGGCTTCCGGCAGCTTTGGGACCGCATCAAGCACAAGACCACCTACCGGGTTGAGTTTGACAACGAGAAGCTTATTATCGACTGCATTGCCGGCCTCGCGGCGGCACCGGCCATCACGAAGACACGGATTCAGTGGCGCAAACACGACCTCCAGATTGGACGGGCGGGAATCGATGGTCAAGAGAAGGAAGGCGCAACGAGTGCGCCCCTTGAAGAAGCAGACATCGAGCTTCCCGACATCCTCACCCAACTTCAGGACAAGACTCAGCTCACTCGAAGGACTATCTATCGCATCTTGACCGAGAGTGGCCGCTTAGGGGACTTCAAGAAGAATCCTCAGCAGTTCATCCAGATCGCCACGGAGGTTATCAATCGAAAGAAGAAAGCGGCTCTGGTGGACGGGATCCGATATCAGCGACTCGGCGACGAGCACTACTATGCTCAGGAGCTCTTTGAGACGAGTGAGCTGACGGGATATCTCAAGAACCTTCTGGTGGATGCAAAGAAGTCCGTCTATGAGCACGTTGTCTGTGATGCTGGGACCGAGCGCAGCTTCGCCGAGCAACTAGAGCTGAATGAGGACGTCACGCTCTATGTGAAACTTCCTGGGTGGTTTGAAGTGCCAACCCCTTTGGGGAGCTACAACCCAGACTGGGCGGTGCTCATCACGAAAGATGGCAGCGAGAAGCTTTACTTTGTGGTGGAGACCAAGAGCACCCTGTTCACCGATGATCTCAGGGACAAGGAGAGCGGCAAGATCGCCTGTGCCAAGGTTCACTTTGAAGCCATCAAGCAAGGTGAGAATCCAGCTCAGTATGTGGTCGAACGGAATGTTGAGGAGTTCCTTGCGGCGGCTTCGGAGGTTTCAAGATGATTACGGAGAGCATCAAAGCGAAGATTATTGATGAGCTTGCCCGGGTTGAGGAAGACAGCGTCTATTCTGCAAAGTCCCACTTCAACGCCTCCGACAGATGGTCGTCATACCATTACTGGCTAGGAGTGCCTTCCGTCGTCTTGAGCATTGTGGCCGGTGCAACCATTCCAACGAAGGCAAGTTGGATCGCAACCATCGCCTCCATTGGAGCCGCTGCGCTCACCAGCCTGATTACGTTCCTCAAACCTTCAGAAACGGCAACTCAGCACAAATCATCAGGTGACCAGTATCTCGGGCTACGTAACGACGCAAGGATCCTTCGTGAAGTCAGCTTGCTAGTTCTTGAAACGGATGCCCAGGCACTCGAAGCCTTGAATGCACTCACAACTCGCCGGACAGAGCTCAACACGGTTAGTCGTCAACCCAGTCGGAAGGACTTTGCACTTGCTCGCGACGGCATTGAGAAGGGTGAAGCTAAACACGCGATTGACGTGAAGAATGGCGGTGAGAGCTAGACATGTCGGTCTTGGGGCACCTCACGACTCGGGCATCACAAGCCGTCTTGTCGGACACCGAGAAGGCTTCCATTGCCAAGTCCATAACCACCCTCCAATCACGACTCAACTCGTACTTTGGCTCAAATATCACGGCTCAGTTCCAATTCGGGTCCTCGACCCGAGGCACGATCTTGCCTCGGGCGATGGATGCGCACTCCGACATTGATTACATGGTTGTGTTCAGTCAAGGGGGCTATACGCCGCAGACCTACTTGGATCGTCTTCGAAAATTCGTCGAAAAATATTACGCAACCTCAGAGATCTCTCAGTCCAATCCGACCATCGTCCTGAACCTGAACCACATTCGGTTCGAACTCGTTCCAGCTCTCGCGAGTGCTTGGATTCCTGGTCAATACCAGATTCCAAATGGGCCATCACAGTGGCAGGACACCAATCCAAACGACTTCAATGGCAAGCTCACAGCCAAGAACAACGCTCATAAAAGCTTGATCAAGCCTACGATCAGACTGGCGAAATACTGGAACGCGAAGGCAGGCTATGTGTACGACTCCTACGGATTCGAGAAGTGGATCGTCGACTTGAGTTTTTGGGGATGCTCCAACCAAACCGAATACCTCTTTCACGTTTTCGACAAACTAGGTCTGCCATCTCAGCAAGGGCACGCTCAGAAGGTTCAACGCGCCAAAAGCATCATCGACCAGGTCCGGACCTACGAGAGGGACAACATGCCAGCCAATGCAGAAGCTGAAGTCAAAAAGCTGATCCCATAGAGGGGATCACTTGTTCGGCCTAACAGTGCCCCTGCTTCTTCAGGGAAAGCCATCGACCCTCTTCACCAAGGATCAGATGATCGAGGACCTCGATGTCGAGCAATTTGCCCGCCTCTTTGAGTGTCTTGGTGACCTGGATGTCCTCTGGTGAAGGCGTGACGTCTCCACTCGGATGGTTGTGGGCGACGATGATGGCGGCGGCATTGGCGAGGATTGCGGCCTTGAAAACCTCTCTGGGTGAGACGATCGCTGCGAAAAGGCTCCCCACGCT
>NZ_SFBO01000222.1:0-7925 GCF_007095705.1 Microcystis sp. Msp_OC_L_20101000_S702 | reverse complement strand
GTATCTCTGCTTGATTGAGTAAAGCTTTTTTTCCTTTTAAACGGAAGTTTCCCGATTGTAAAAGCATTTTTTCCGTCTTATTTACAATCCGACATATAGTTGATTCTGATAGTTCCCAGTTTGTCCCAATGTGAAAATATGTTCTATATTCTCGCCAATATTCTAACGTTACTAAAACTTGTTCTTCTATAGATAGTTTAGGTTTCGGTCCCATTTTAGATGGTGAATTAGAGTCGGCTTCAACACTTTTTACTGATTCTACCATCTTTCTATATGTTTGTTTATACACACCGATTTTATTCTTTTTTCCACTTCAATCTAAGAATTGAGAAAAAAGCAAAACCTTATATTATACCATAAAAAAATTATGCAAGAGGTCTATTCTCAACAAGCACTGTTTATTGAGAATTACTGGGGGAACCCTGAAATTTTCGGCTTAGTTGCCGGCAGCTTGCCGCCAACTCACTCCTCTAGATAAGTATTTTGACTCACGCTCCTTCCTCTTTTGAGACGTTGTGACACTTAGGGTGCGGAATGTGGGTTGTTGGGTAAGACTTTTAGACCTTTTTGAAATCCAAAAGTGCCAGGCGTGGGAGTGATCAGGGGGAAAATTCAGGTACTTTTTCCCCGAAAATTAGGTAATTGACCCCCTGAAAATGGGTAAAACCCTACACCCCACACCCCACGAGAAACTTTTTGCCGCAAACCCCAATCACATCGCGTAAAATGGTAGCGCCTCCGACCAATGGGGGCGTTTTCCCGTTTGCCAATCCAAATGGGCTAAATCGAGGATAGCGGGGGCATTTATGCCTAAATAGTTGGGTGTGGCTAATCTTTGATAGGAAATAGTTAAGTTTTCTAAGGTCTGCTGCCATTGTTCCAAAGTCATCAGGCTATCAGCTAAATAAACCCGATTACCCCGATAGATGCCCACATACAATTGTCCCCTAGTGGCGGGCATTTCTAGGGCTAGATAGGTATCAAGGGGGTAAAAATCCCGTTGTGACCAAGCAAAGGCCGCTAAACTGGAGACGGTAAAAATCGGTAGCTGTAATTGTTGTGCTAGGGTTCTAGCGGTGACTATACCGATGCGGGTACTGGTAAAGCTCCCCGGACCCCTAGCAGTGGCGAGAAAGGCTAAATCTGCCCATTTTTGCGGGGCTAGGAACTGTTTTAGATAGGGGTGGAATAGGTTCGATAAGTCCCTGTCTAAGTCCCAAGTTTGTTGACGACTATCATCACTGAAATTAGAGAAGGCCAGTCCCAGTTGGGGACTGCTGGTATGCAAAGCTAATCCATAGACAGGGGAAGACAAGTCGATCTTTCTGTATCAGTAAGTTTTTATGGGTCGCCTGGGATTCGAACCCAAGACCAATCGGTTAAAAGCCGAGTGCTCTACCGCTGAGCTAGCGACCCGTTTCGTGTTCTGCACACGATTCATCAATATAACATCTTATCGAGGCTAAGTCAAGGGGTAATTTAAATTTGATTGACTCGCATTTCCACGATCGCCTCGCGGCTGCTCTGGGGTTCTAAGTAGGTCAAATGTTCGCCTGTGTTAAGGGCGTTGCGGGGAGCGCTCCAAGGTTCGAGACAGATATAATTTTTATCTTTCAGGGTCCAAAAAACTATAGTTGTATAGAGATCGTCGTAACTGAGGACAATTTGGCGCTGATGATAAGAATCACTAAAACCACTTTGATGGCGCGTAATTTGCGGAAAAGCGGCATCAATTTCTTCGAGATTAAAGTCAAAGTTACCAGAGTAGTAATGGAAGGTTTTCGTGCGTTGGTCGAGGTATTGGGAGGAGGGAATATCAAAGGACAATCGGGTTTTATCGGTGACTTGAAAATAGGGATGGAAGCCGATAGAAAAGGGCATTTTTTCGGGGGAAAGATTGATTACTTTTTGGTGAATTCTGAGGCTGTTTCCTTGCAGTTGATAGGTAAAGATTAATTGAAAATCAAAGGGATAGACTTGACGAGTGGCTTCATTACTGTTTAATTCTAGGGTTAAACTAGCGGCGGTTTCGCTGCTTTGTTTGCTGACTTGCCAAGGTAAATCACGAGCAAATCCGTGTTGTTTGAGGCTATAGTTTCGGCCTTGGTATTGATAGGTATTATCGGGTAAGTTGCCGCAGATAGGAAATAAAATCGGGACTCCTCCGCGGACGCTGAGGTTAGGATCTTTGAATCTTTCTCTGTCCAGATATAAAAGATCTTCTCCGCAAATTTGCCAACGGGTGATGATTCCTCCTCTAGCGGGAACCACTTCCAGATAAGCGTCAGCCTCTTCATCCTTGAGACAATAGGTAAGGTATTGATTTTGGTTTTGAGTGATCGTAAAAGTCATATCAGTTATCAGTTATCAGTTACCAGTGATCAGTTACCAGTGAATATCATCGTTCTTCGGTAGTTTGAAAGCTGGGATAGCCTAGCTTGAGATGAAAATTTGAGTAAGAAAATAGGCAATGGCGGCGCTACCAACGGGTACAGTGAGATTATCTATACCCAGTTTCGAGAAAGTTTCTAGAATAGTAGCTCCGATCGCTGTCAATAAAGACACTAGAATAATTGGCGGATTAATGCCATTAACAAAAGATAAAATAATCAAGCTGACTAGAAAGCTGACTCCTAACATAGTCAGGGAACCTTCCAGACTTTTGCCACTGCCGAAAATTTTGTAGGGATGTTGACCGAAATTTTGTCCGACTAGGGCTGCTAATCCGTCTCCTAAAGCCATAATTAAAATACCCATTGCTGCGTATTCGGGGTGAGAAATTGGCCAAAAATAAGCCACAAGAACACCGATACTAACAGCATAAAAAAAAGTTCCCCAACTACGGCGACCGACACTATTAAGACTAGGTAAAATGGGTAAAAAATAGGATAGTATAGCAATAATTGCCGCTAGGATGGCCGCACTTATTCCCACCCAAGCGGGGATATTTAACCACCAGGCAAAAAGGATGACGTTTCCTGTGCCAATGTGGACAACTTTGCGGGTAATTTCGCCATCGGTACTGAAAACACTTTTTAATTTTTCAGCGATCAGAATCAGAACAGCTAGGTAACAGGCGACTAAACTGATCGAAAATAGGAGAGGGTGGGATAGTTCCACGTGGCAAAAGCGAAAATTGACTATCTATTTAGTTTAGGCGATCGAGGTGACATTGATGAAAGGAATTTTTATTGGCTTAATTGAGGGATATAGACGGTTTATTTCGCCGCTATTTCCCCCTTCCTGTCGTTTTCAACCCACCTGTTCCCAGTATGCCATAGAAGCGATCGATCGCTTTGGTGTGCTACGGGGTTCTTGGTTAGCAATTAAGCGTATTCTCCGTTGTCATCCCTTTCACCCCGGAGGTTACGATCCTGTGCCTCCCTGTAGCCACAAGCACGATTAAAAGCCACAGCAGTTATCTCAATGGTGAGATAAGAAGTTTTCGTTTTGGGGATTCAGGAGTCAGGATTCAGGAGTCAATAGCAAACTAGGTTATACTTCATCTTTAGGGTAAAGTCTGTAAAACTCTTGATATTTTTAGACCCGTTGATGATTGCCTATTTTCTTTTGGGAAAACGCTCGATATCGGCGATACCATAAAAGATAATCTGTTTATCTTTTAAACGTAGTCGATCGACCCTTAATTGAGTACCATCGAGAGCAAACTTATCTAAATCCATAAGGTTGTTAACATGGCTGATTAAAGCTTCTCCTAAAGCTTTCGATCTTTCGTCCCCTTGGTAAACCACATCAACAAATTGAATTTTTCGCCGTTCTTCCACAACCACAGCCGTGGTCATTTCTAGCAGAATTGGTTCTTCTTCTGCCAATTTAATTAGACTTTTGAGAGTTAAAGTTTTATCGTCATTGAGAATTAATTCTGTGTTCTGACAGTGAATTGATTTACCTTCGTACTCTAATCTTTGCAGTTTTTCGACAATAAAAGGTGTATTAAAAGAGGTGGTTAAGTCTTCTTCCGTTAAAACTACCCGCAAAGTGGCCCGCGTCGGTTGACGGAGTTTCACCTGTCCGGTAAAAATGGCACTAAAATCGATCGCCACTGCCTGCACATACAGTTCCATGGCTTCGATGCGTAGGCCATTGTACATCAGCATCGACTGACCGATAAAGTCAAAACCGTCGATACTGCCTTGCAGTAATTTGGCTACGGGTTCGGCGCGGACAGTCGCTGTCAGCTTGCCTGTGCGTTTGAATAATGCAGCGATCGCAGCACTCACCACTTTACTGATGAGTTGATCGCCGCTCTGATTGGGAAAAGGTAAGCTACCAAACACGCCTGCTGTCATATCTCTCATAGGTGGGACTGCAACGATCTTAACATTATTTAAAGTTTCTTTACATATCGTTTTATTAATCAGGATGATAAGCAATCTGTATGATTCTGTAGAGGTTATAAATTTTTAGCGGTCTATCGCGTGGGAGGGGATAGGATGGAAAAACGCTACTATCCCAGTGATATAGCGTTTTTCACTTAGAAAATCGGGGTTAAAAACGTGGTTGCCATTTCAGATCAACAACCGTTAGCCGCTACCCACAACCACAGCGATCAAGTGGCGGTATTATTGATGGGATACGGGGAAGTGGAGAGTTATGAGGACTTCGCCAACTATAATGAACAGGCCTTAAATTTGCTGACGGCTAAGTTCGCTCCTGTACCGACTTGGGTTTATCCTCCCCTAGCGAAATTATTGGCCATATTTGACCTACACGAATGGCAGCACCAGCATAATCACTTTATTTCCCCCCATAACCACATTTTCGAGCATCAAAGACAGGAAATTGAGCGCAATTTACAGGCAAAATGGGGTAATCGGGTGGAGGTATTCAAAGCGTTTAACTTCTGTGCGCCTTTTTTACCGGCACAGATATTAACGGAAATCCGCGAGCGGGGATTCGAGAAAATTTTGATCTATCCTCTCCTCGTTGTTGATTCTATCTTTACCAGTGGCATTGCCATCGAACAAGTTAACAAAGCTTTAGCTCAAGGACAAACGGGGGAACATTGGGTTAAAGGATTGCGCTATATTCCCTCGTTTTATAACCAACCCGCTTATATAGATCTAATGGCGCGGTTAGTGGAAGAAAAAATCGCGGCCGAGGTAGCTAGTAGCTGTCTTCCCTCGCAAATTGGCATTATTTTAATGAATCACGGTTGTCCCCACGAAGCTAAGGGATTTACGTCGGGAATCGATGAAAGTCAAGCTTTATACGAGTTAGTCCGGGAAAAATTAATCTATCGTTATCCCTTGATTTCTGTGGGTTGGTTAAATCACCAAACCCCCTTAATTAAATGGACGCAACCGAATGCAGAGTTAGCGGCGAAGAATTTGATTGAATTAGGGGCCAAAGCTTTAATTTTCATGCCGATTGGCTTTGCTACGGAAAATCACGAAACTTTACTGGATGTGGAGCATATTATCGAAGCTTTACGCCGCAAACACGACCAAGTTAATTATGTGCAGATGGCCTGTGTCAACGATAACCCCGAATTTTGCCAGATGGTCGCCGATTGGGCCGAGGAACATATCGAAGCTTTACTATCACAAGAGGCTTTATCTGTCAATAGTTCTGTAACAATTCCTCACATTCATTCCGATCACCATCATCACCACGGACATCACCATCATCATTAAGCTTGGACAGTGGCAAAGAGGGGCAACGGCGAAAATTAGTCCTACCACTTGTCACTGTTGGAGCTATAATCTATAATTGTGCTTTCCTGGGTACGTAGCTCAATGGATAGAGCATCCGCCTTCTAAGCGGACGGTTGTAGGTTCGATCCCTACCGTACCCGTTATTGTTAACTAGGGATTGGAAATTCTCTCCTATCGTCCCGGGGACAATCGCTTTGATGCGGTGAGCGTCGAATTAGGTCAGTTGAATCCCGTCGGTTGATATTAATTCTGTTTAATTTAGTTGGCGATCGAGTTGAAGCGCAGTCAAGGGAGAAGGCAAAGGCGAATAGGACATACTGCGCCACAATATCTCACGGAATGAGGATAGGTCGCCTGAAAAGGGGTAAAACAGGGGAAAACACCTGAAACTCCTTCTTCTGTGAATCACTGTCTTATGGCGAAAGGAGAAACAGCAGTCTAGAAAAGAGTTCTGGTATTATTTATAGACATCGCCGCGAGGTTTAATAGTTGTAATGACGTATAGATTGTTATTTCTATCTTCAAAAAACAACACTCGATACTTACCTACTCGCAATCTTAGTTCATCTCTTCCGTAAAGGGGTTTAATATCTAATTTTGTAGAATCCGAAATCAAAGTATCCAAAGCTTCAAGAAGACGAATTTGATCATTTTTAGGCATCCTTTCTAAGGAGCGTTCTGCTTGTCTAAGTAGAATATAATCAGCCAAGTTTATCTCCAAATAATTTGTATTTTAATTCTGTTGAAGTGATTCCAGTATCTCGACCAGATAAATAATCTTGCCATGCTGCTTGGCTTTCAGCAAGTTCTTCGGCTGGAATGATCTCATCGTCATCTTTTGGCGCTACGGTCGGCTTGATGATAGTTTTTAAATCCTCTAAAAGTCGCAACTTATCCGTAAGGGGAAGATTCTCTATTTGGCTGAGGATTTCATAGTAAGTTGTCATAGACCTTGATCGTATCAGATAATCCGAACACACCTCAAATAATACCACATCCAGATACTAACCAAAAATGGTAAAAGCGGTGGGCTGTTCACAACCGACTTGGTTCTGCGGTTTCTTTATCGGGATTAAGAGAGGAATATAAAGATTTATTAAATTGTAACTTTTAATACAGTTGTGGGGGGGGGAGTGTGTGTTTTTGTTTTGTCCGCCTTTGGTGTTGGGTTGTTGCTTAATCTGGCTGCGAGGGGGAGCGCTCGCACTTTGAGGAGATACATTAATGAAAACAAGTGTAATATACATAACGGCTGTATTAACTTTATTGGGACTAACTGTGTCTCGACAAGCTAAAACATTTAACTTAAGTGAAAACAAAGACTTTTTAATAGCTCAATCTGGTCAAGTATATAAGTGTATAAATGATCATGGCAGATTTTTGATAGTGCCAGGTATTCCTGGTGCAACTTCCAGTAGGGTTAGTTGCCTGATCCCCGTGAAATCGGTAAAAAGATGTATGTACAAAAGATTTCTTGATAAAACTTTCCATCGTTGTTCTTTAGCCATACCAGCTTTAGATGGTGTTCCAGTCAATACATATTATTCCATAGGAACAACTGCGGGACTCACAACATTGTTTACTATCGATTAATTTACAGGAATATCTATCCATGTATCGATTAGTGTGGGAATCTCTGATACCTCAATATTTTTGAGAACTTGTTTCATGGCTTAAGTAGGTGCATCTTCATCTTTTATTGTACCTTATCTAATCATATCTACATATCTAATAGTGTTCCTCAAATTATAACTTTCCTCCTCGCTCTCGGCACTATCGGCGCAGTTTCAACCCTGAAGCGCAAACTAAAATCATCCCAATCTACCGAAAAAGAAACCACAAAAGTAGGATAAATTACTTCTAAAAATACCATAAATGCCCCTTCATTTAGTCAATTGAGGGGTTATTTTTTGTGTATTGTTTATTGTCTATTATTTAATTGCTGCTAACTAATTGACAACAAGAGCGTTTTTTTATGGTAAAATGGTTGGCCTAGTGTAGATATAGTAAAAGTTGAAATGTCTGTCACCCATATTAATAATCTTCAAGACCAGATTTTGCAAAGTATTAAGACTTTACCGCTAGAAAAACAGCAACAAGTCCTTGAATTTGTCAAATCCTTACAAAAAAATTCACGTTTTCAGAAATGGGACAATATTTCAGATGCAGAAGCACAATCGTTACAAAATGAATTTGCTCAAGAGGATATTAGCTTTTCAGAAAGTATTTTACCCGATTATTTATCTC
>NZ_SFBO01000221.1:0-7947 GCF_007095705.1 Microcystis sp. Msp_OC_L_20101000_S702 | reverse complement strand
ACTGACCGACCAACATTACGCTGGATATTTCAGAACTTTCAAGGGATTCATCTCCGACCTATTCAAGACAATCAAAAGATTAGTAACTTAACGGATGAGAGGCGCAACATTTTGAGATTCTTTCCCAAACCTTGCCAGGAATATTATCTCTTATCTTGACGAGAGGTATTGACTTCAAGGGGTAATAAAACTTAAGCACTACTCGAACATCTCGCCGCTAGATGTTAAGTCTGATTGCCCGTTTATTCTCAACAAGCACTGTTTATTGAGAATGACCGGGGGAACTCTGAAATTTTCGGCTTAGTTGCTGGCAGCTTGCCGCCAACTCACTCCTCTAGATAAGTATTTTGGCTCACGCCCCTTCCTCTTTTGAGACGTTGTGACACTTAGGGTGCGGAATGTGGGTTCTAACCAAGTGTAGGAACAGCATAATTGCTATAACTACTGATCTGTTTAGCTTTCATCCACTAAATTTAACAGCCCATGAACGGGTAATCACCCATCATTCAGGAGTTTTTGCAATGCCAGGATTTCTTCCTTATCAAAAGATTAAAGAGCTGATCGATCAGAAATTATTAAACATATCAGACTTTGAACCATCTAACTTAGAAGCTTGCAGCTATGATTTGAGAATTGGAACAATTTTTCAACATGGTCAGATAATTAATAAAGCTCATGATAAACACTCTGAGCAGTTTGTAATAAAACCTGGTGAGGTTATTTATTTGTTGACCTGGGAAGAAATTAAGCTTCCAGAAAATATTTGTGCAACTGTTTTTCTACGAAATTTTGATAGTTCTGAAGGTCTTCTTGTTCTCAATCCAGGTCATATAGATGCTGGCTATGAGGGAGCTATTACTGTTACAGCAATTAATTTAAGAAAAACACCATTAGCTATACAAAGAGGACGAAAGATTTTGACTATAGTTTTTGAAGAAATGCTATGTAACACATCAAATCCTTATAAAAGAAATATTAGTAGACAAGAGCGAGAAGATCAGTTTAATGCTGCTTTAGTAGCACAAGATACACACAATTTATCTGAAATTATAGCTCAAGGCTCAGATTCACCTTATCCCACTAAACAAGAAGTAGAATTTATGATTGTGAAGCATTGGATAACTGTGTTGACTCTTATTTTAACCGCTGTCGCAGCTTTAACGGGAATTATTGCAGTTTGGATCAGTATGCAACCGAAATCTGAGAATAATAATCAAAATCCAATTCCCTTAGAGAGTCCAAGTCCAACACCATCTCCAAAGGGAACTCAAGGTTAGTAATAATCAAGGTAATATAAAAATGGCTAAAAGTGGTCTGATTGTATTTGATTTAGATGATACTTTGCTAAATACCAGCAATGTTTATTGGCTTGCAAGAAAGCTTTTTGTGGAAAAATTATCTGAAAAATTACAAATTAACGAAGATAAATTATACCATTTCTCTAAATGAAAACTACACATCGAATTTAAGTCACCCTTTTTAAGGGGGATTTAGGGGGATTAAACTTCTGTAGTCAGACTTTGGAGAATTGGTATTAATTGAAGAATTTGAAAAAATTGATCATCTTCAAATGCAAAAACTAAAGCATTCTCCTTATCGTTATACTCGGAGTATGATAGAAACTTATAAATCTGTTTCTCATAAGATAAATCATCAAATATCCGAGGAAACTTTAAAAGCTATTAAAGATTTTGGCCGTTTAATTTTAAAAAATACACCAAATACTATTAAGGGGGCTAAAGAAATTCTTGATTGGTCATCTCAAAACTATTCTCTTGCATTATTGACAAGAGGTGAAAATACCATTTCTCTAAATGAAAACTACACATCGAATTTAAATCCCCCTTTAAGTTCCCCTTTTTAAGGGGGATTTAGGGGGATTAAACTTCTGTAGTCAGACTTTGGAGAATTGGTATTACACAAAAATGAACTGTATAAATACTTTGATTTTATAAGAGTTGTACCTCACAAAAATGCTGAAGTTTTAAAAAAATTTATCCAAGATATAGGCTTTGATTGTCAAGATGTTTGGGTTATTGGTGATTCACTAAAATCAGATATTAATCCAGGCATTGAAATTGGAGCAAAGTGTATCTTGTACGGCTATCATCATCCACATTATCATTGGATACAAGATCATGAAAGTGTTGCATTAGGCTCTTTTTACAAAGTTGATAATTTATCAGATATTAGACAAATTCTTGAGTCAGATTCTAATTCTAATTCCGAATCGAGGTCGATGACCTGAAAAAATCCGATATTTTGCAGGACTGGCACTTGAAGCCATCGTAGGTTGGATTGACCTAAGGAAACCCAACACAGAATTAAATAACCAACTAAAATAATCTGTATTAAGCCAATAAAGCCTGTTTTATTGGTTTTCCTGCCTCCTATTAACAGTAGGCTAAAACTAATAATTAATATCATCGTCGCAATCACTCGTGGACTGGAGACAACAACTAATTATTTTTACCCGTTATCCGGAATTGGGGAAAGTAAAAACCCGTATGATTCCAGCTTTGGCAGCCGAGGGAGCCGAAGAATTGCACCGCAAACTGGCCGAATATACTCTCAGTAAATTAGCGGGTTTGAGGAGTTTTCTCTCTCTGATCATTTACTACCATGGCGGCAGCGAGGAAAAAATGCGTACTTGGTTAGGTGTGCATTATTGCTATCATTCTCAACGAGGAAAAGACTTAGGAGAAAAGATGCAAAATGCTTTTGCCGATGGTTTTGCTCAAGGGATGACAGCGATCGCTATTATTGGCACAGATTGCCCAGAAATCGGGGAAAAAGAGATTTTAGCAGCCTTTGAAGCCCTAAAAACCCACGATATGGTTTTAGGGCCGGCTCTAGATGGAGGATACTACCTAATTGCTTTAAAACAGGTCTTTCCAGAGCTTTTTGACGGTATTCCCTGGGGAACTGGAGAAGTCTTGGCAAAAACCCAGACAATCGCCGCTAAACTGGCTTTAAAAACCACTTATCTGCCTCAATTAGCTGATATTGATCGCCCGGAAGACCTGCCTATCTTAAAAAAATACCTGCCAGAATTAAGGTTGAACGATGACGGGGGTTCCCATGCGGACTAAATCAAACAACACTTTCACATCCCGATTCCGCATCCGCACACAACCATGGGAAGCGGCAGTACCGAGGGAATTTTCTGCGGGGGTGCCGTGAAAACCGATGGAATTTTTGCCGTCACTCCAAAAACCGATCCATCTTTCCCCTAGAGCACTATTGGGACCGGGGGTGCTGACTTTGCCTGTCCAGGGACTTTTCCAGACGGGATTGCGAACTAATTCCCGCACTTCAAATTTACCGGTGGGGGTTTCCCAGCCTTTTTTGCCGACGGCGACGGTAAATTGTGCTAAAACTTGCTTATCTTGATAAACGTAAACTTTTCTCTCTTTCAGTTTTAGGACCAGATGGGTAGCGAGAGTTTGATTGGCTGCGGTATTCGGGGTGACAGTGCTAATTTGGTTAGCTTGGGCCGGATATACGGGTAAACAAGTTAATCCTAATCCGATGATTAAGAGGGTCAAATTTCGTTTGAACGCCATTATTCCCACACTCCTCAATTGCGATAGCGATAATTTTTAAGGATAGCAAACAGAGAACTTTTTGGAAGCTCAAGCCGCCTACACTGTGCCAGTTTTAGCTTCGTACTGCCGACAACCTTCACAGGGACCTGGGGGATTAACCGCACAACGCAAGTGGGGGGAATAGGCATTAAAACGACAACTAAGATCACCTATAAAGGCCAGTTTATTTTCTGTCTCTACAGGGATTGACAAAAAATCACTGGCCATCACCGGGCTGTATTCGTGACGATGGCGAATCCCTCTCAAACGGTTGCTTAATCTCTGTTGGGATCGGTTAATTAACCAGAGACTAAGCAGAGAGGGAAAGAGAGCAAGGATAAAAACAAAGGTTATCCTGATCACGATTTTAGTTTAGGCGATCGCCAGTGCTGCTAACTTATTATCGAGGCCGGCGCTAGAAATTAGGCCATAACCAGGGAAGACTTAAGGGGTTCTTCCTTTTTGCTTTCATAAACTGCCGCAGGACTGGGGAATCCTCTGGTTAGTTCCCGGACTTTAATCTCACCTGCTTGCAGGGATTTGGTCAAAATTTCCATGGCAACCACGGGTTTACCGGCACCACAGAAGAATAAATCGGCGGCGAAATAGCCGTGTTCAGGCCAGGTGTGGATCGCGATATGAGATTCAGCTAAAGTCGCCGTCGCGGTAACTCCGTGGGGACTGAACTGGTGGACACACAAATCGATCAGCGTTGCTTCTCCTGCCGTAATTCCATCGAGGATAGCGCGACGAATGCGCTCGGGATCGTTGAGGAGGTCAGCAGGTACTTGCCAAGCATCGACAATCAAATGGGTTCCCAGTTTGGTCATTTTTTTTTCAATACTCCCTATCGAAAAACCTTCACAGATTTACCAGTATAACACAATTTTTCTAACTTGTGCAAAAAAGATCTGGTTTTTCTCGGTTACTTTCTCTAAAAAACTGGGACAGGGTGGGGGAGAAGGGTGTGGGGTGTGGGGTGTGGGGTGTTGGGAAAAGCGCAAGGGCCTAATTTTATCTAGGAGGGGGGACGGGATTAGTGGGGACGGTGGGACTGGGAGAAGCGGCGGGAATGGGTGGATTTTCGGGTTTACGGACTTGGGGGACGGGTAACAGATAGAAAAGTAGGGCGCAAGCGACAAGACTGCCTAATCCTGCCAAAAAAGGCACTGTTCGACTGGCCACCGATTCATTCACCTTATGGTAGCGACGGGAAACTGGCTGTAATTTTAGGGTTAGGTCAGGTAAAGTGCGAGTATCGGCAAAAAATTGGTCAATCGCTTCTATTAAATCGAATAACTGCACGGTACTGATTTCTATCTTGACTGGACTTTCTGGGATATTCAAGTCCGTTGATGGATACCAGACCAGACGATGGAGATTCTGGTCAATCTTTTCTAGGTACACATGATCTGGTTCATGGACGGGATCTTGGGGATGACGAACACCACTCAAAAATTCTTGGGCATACTGACTGACCGCTTGTACCAAATTTTCCAAGAAAACCCGACCACCTTGCAGGACTTTATTGGCCCCGACTAACCGACATTCTACGTTAGTCAAAATTGAGAGTAAAGGTCGGCTATCCCCGGGGTTAGCCGGGGCGAAATCATCGCCGAAACCATCGAGAATCAGGGTACAATTGGGCAAGCTATACTGTCTTCTCATTTTTACACTATCTCCCCATCAAATAAACTAATCCAAAACCGCTGCATTCCCGTCGTACCAGTACAAAATAATAACCGATCGAGGAGGGATAAAGCCAGTTCATTTAGGGCATTTTCATCAGCTAGATAAACCGATACTTTGGCCCGACGGGGGTTCATGCGACTGCGAAAATTGGAGCGAAATCTTTCTAGGTATTCTGATAAAAGAAAATTATTATCCACGGGTAAACCTTTTGATTCCATCTGTTGCCGCGCTAAGAGTAATTGTCGGATGGATATAGCCAGGGGTTTGGCCCGGTAACTGGCAATGATAACTAAAGCTTTTGCTTGGTCAAGGGTGAGACGGTCGAGGGTGTAGGAAATTCGCCAAGGATTAGTACAGCGTAAGCGCCAGAAAATAATCCGGTTTCTGACAATTTTATCGAGTCCTAGTTCTTTAGAGAGGGCTAACAGGGCCTCCCCGGCACCGACTTCTAAGGATTCCAACGCTAATAGCATTAAATCGATATGCTGTTGGAGATGTAGGGCGCATTGCTGACTTGCAATCGGAAAATCGGGTAAAACGCTTAAAATAACTGGTTTTTCTGGGGCTGATGCTGTAGATTCGGGCGTTAGGCTAGTAGAGGTCATGATATAGGAGAACTAAAACACAAGGGCGATCGAGTCAGGGTATTGTAAATTGTATTGTATAGATAGCTGTCCCCCATTTTACGAGACACGGAAACCGAATGGATCTGAAATCATTGATTCGCGATATTCCCGACTTTCCCAAACCGGGTATTGTCTTCCGCGATATTACTACCCTACTCAATCATCCCCAAGGATTACGTTACACGATCGATACCCTAACGGCAAAGTGTCGCGATTACGGTTTATCCCCCGATTACATTGTCGGTATGGAATCCAGGGGTTTTCTCTTTGGTGTTCCTTTAGCATACCAATTAGAAGCGGGATTTATTCCTGTCCGGAAACCGGGCAAACTACCCGCCGCCGTTCATAGTATCGAGTATGATTTGGAATACGGAAGCGATAGCCTCGAAATTCATCAGGACGCGGTGGCATCCCATCATAAAGTCCTAATTGTCGATGATTTAATCGCGACGGGAGGGACGGCGAAAGCGACGGCCGATTTATTAGAAAAAATTGGTTGTGAGGTGTTAGGATTTGCCTTTATCATCGAGTTAATCGACCTCGGTGGTCGGGAAAAATTACCCGATTTACCGATTATTACCCTCATCGATTATTAGGTTTTTTTAAGTACCTAAGCAGAATTAATTACACATTTCGCTAACACTCTGGCAAGAGTGCCTATCTCAAAAATGGCAATTAATTCTGCGCGACTATTTGTCTCCTGACTCCTGAATTGGAGTCCCCACTAGGAAATTAACTTGGCATGATTACTTATGACGGCGACCGATGATAATTATAAGGCTAAAACCGCTCGATCGAGTGCTAATGGGTTACAATCTCTCCTAACTAGCGAAACTTTTTTATATATTGTCAAGCGTGTTCTCCAGGGTTTATTAACTCTGTTGTTAGCCTCGGCCTTGAGTTTCGCTATTATCCAATTAACCCCCGGCGGTTTTCTGGCTTTGCTTGACCTTAATCCCAAGATTAGTCAGGAAACTAAAGAACAATATATTGCCCTTTTTGGTTTAAAAGACCCGCCGATTGTCCAGTATTTTAAATGGTTGTGGCAAGTGGTAACTCAGTTTAATTTTGGTCTGAGTTTTACCTATTTTCGTCCCGTGTCTTCCCTATTATTAGAGAGAATTCCAGCGACGTTATTAATGTCTTTGACTTCCATTATTTTAACCTGGGCGATTGCGATTCCCTTGGGCATTCTCAGCGCCGTCAAACAAAACCAATTTATCGATAAATTTTTTCGAGTTATCAGTTATCTTGGTCAAGGTTTTCCCAGTTTTATCACTGCCCTTTTACTGCTAATTCTCGCCCAAAATGTCTCGCCGCTTTTACCGGTGGGTGATATGACCAGTATTAACTATTCGGAATATTCCCCTATCGGTAAAGTTTTAGATATCGCTTGGCACATGATTTTACCAACTATTGCCCTGACAGTTACCAGTTTTGCAGGATTACAAAGATTGATGCGGGGACAATTATTAGATGTTCTGCGACAGGATTATATTCAAACCGCAAGGGCGAAAGGTTTACCGGAAAATAAAGTTATCTATGTCCACGCTTTACGCAATGCTATTAATCCCCTGATAACTCTTTTGGGCTTTGAATTTTCTAGTTTGTTAAGTGGGGCATTTATCGCCGAATTTTTCTTTAATTGGCCAGGATTAGGTCGCTTAATTTTGCAAGCTGTGACGGCTAAAGATTTGTATTTAGTTATGGGCAGTTTAATGATGGGTGCTACTATGTTGATTATCGGTAATCTTCTGGCTGATTTACTTCTCAAAGCTGTAGATCCTAGGATTAAATTGGAGGATTTAAAGTAGGGTGATAGGGAAATTTCAGCTAAATTTCCCACTACCCAACGGGTGCATCTCACATTTGCAGAAATAGGGACAATCAGCAATTATCAGTGACCCTTAAATTATTACAGATGTATCAGCAGCTGCGTGTAAGCATCCCACCGAAAAACTAATGCGCGGGGGGTTTGGGGGCGGCGCCACGCCCCCAACGGGGGGTTTGGGGGGTAGAACCCCCCAAAGGCTTGGATTGAG
>NZ_SFBO01000220.1:0-6330 GCF_007095705.1 Microcystis sp. Msp_OC_L_20101000_S702 | reverse complement strand
GACGTAAATATGGTGGCTCTACCACAAGACATGGGTTCCGTAAAGGAGATTTAGTTTCTTCTCCCAAAGGAATTGGTTATGTTAGTGGAGATACCGAAAAACAGCTATCTGTAAGCGATGCCAATGGTCAACGATTGGGACAGATGGCTGTTAGCAAGATTCAGTTAATTAGTCGTTCTAACGGTTTAATTGTTTCTCACTAACTTGTATAAAGCCGCCCTCCGTTATCGCTAAAGGGCGGGGTTTCAGACCCAATTTTTCGATGAACTCCAGGCCAGATTCACAGGAAAATATTGAGCCACCTCAGTATAGTGAAAAAACTAACCGTATTCAGGCAATCAGTCAACTGATTAAGGCGATCACCCCGTTAATTTGGGCTATAGTTGTTCTAGTGGTTATCGTGCCTCTTTTAGGGAAAATTTGGCTAGGAACTGCCAGCAATGAACCGTTAAAAACTAAGGTTGCTACCGAAACTAACCTAGAGATTCCCATCACTATACCCCAAAAATCTAACAGTAAAATTGATCGAGAAATTAGCCAAGCTTTACAGACAGCGAGAGCCAATTCTCAAAACTTCGCCCTAGGAGAAATTGAGGGATGGGTGGAGGAGTTGATGACACGAGTAGATCAGGGTTTTTTGCCTTGGTATTTTAACTATTTCAATCAAAAACAATTTGAGGGTAAGGCCTTTTTAAGCGGATTATACTCCTCGATCGCTCACTGGGTCAATACAGATAATCCACCCTCGGAACAGGTGGTGGCAGAAAATTTGACCAAAACTATTCAAACCGAGTTTACTAAACGGGTAATTCGTCCCCAAGAAGCACAATTACGTCTAGAGAGAATTACTAGGGATGCTGTTAATTTATATGTCAATAATTTAAGCAATGAGTTAGAGAATATTCAGGCCAGTTATCAAATTCCCCAAGGTAAATGGGATCGTTATCTTAGCGATATAGCCATAACAATTCAAGATACCGAGGGCAATATTTCTAACACATCAATTAAACTTTTAGTCGGTGGTGCCACTGCTTTGGGAGTTAAATCTCTCATCCCAGTGGTGAAAGTGGGCAGCACAGTTTATTTGTCCCTAGCGGGAAAAACGGGGGCGAAAATTGCCACTAAAACCGGTGGAGCAGTAGCGAGTAGTTTTGGCGCAGAATTAATCGATCCAATCGTGGGAATTGGTTTGATAGTTTGGGATTTATGGGACTATCAGCACACGGTAAACATTGAAAAACCGATTCTGCGGGATGCCATTTTTAATTATTTACAAGAAGTCAAATATGATCTAGTCAATAATCATCAAGGTAGCGTCCTTTCCTCTATTTATCAAATTGAAACCAGTGTCAATAAATCCCTAGGCAGAACCTAAATAAAATCATCTAAGTAGGTAGGCATTAAAAATTATCATATATCCCCCTTATCAAGGGGGGACCCCCGCCTTCGGCTTCCCCCCTTATCAAGGGGGATCCCCCCGCCTTCGGCTTCCCCCCTTATCAAGGGGGGCTAGGGGGGATCGAACCTAAAATCCATTTTTAATTTAATTATAACCAGCTACTTAATTCTAACTGCGCCACCGTAAAATTTGTGCTTTAATGGGGTTGACAAAATCCCGCTTTTCTGCTTGAGATTTTTCGTATTCTTGTTTGAGGCGATAATACCATTTAGCCTGGGTATCGGCATCATCAATTAACATCAAAGCTGGATGATAACTAAGTCCTTCCTGTTGTTTAATTACCACATCGCGATCCTGTTTGAGGAATTGTAGAGTTAAATAACGCAAAAGAGGGGTTAAAAATGCCAACCAAGGAATCGTATAGTATAAACTTTGATGGACTTCGCAGTGATTTTCATCGATGGGAGTAATTGCCGTAAAAGCACAGGCCAAATAGCGATCGCCTCGTAGTATTTCTGTACGCACCGAGGGCAATTCAAAAACGATTTCAATCGATACTTTATTACCCAAAATTTTATAGGGTTTCGCACTTACAGGCATATCATAGGGAGCAAGACGAAAACCGAGGGGAACAGGTTCGTATTGTTTTTCCTTGACCCGAAATTTGCGCGGACCGCTGCGCCACCACCAAGAAGTATGAACGTAGGGACCGTGGGCCGGATCCATCAATCCCACCACTGCATGGTCAATATTGCAGTCAAAAGTGATAGTTTCGGCTATTTTGGGGGTAAGTTTGCCAAAATCGGCAATAGTCGGCACAGGGGGCAGATTTTCTCGATTAATTTCTCTTTTTGAGTCTGCCGGAATAAACACCCAGATATGACCTTGTATTTCACGACAGGGATAACTGGTGACACAAATTCTGCTAATATCAAGGCGATCGTGTTCCGTTAATGAGGGAATCTCAGAACAAACGCCATCGCTAGTGTTAAATTTCCAGCCATGATAGCAACAGTACACCCCATCCCCTTCAATCCAACCATGGTGCAGCGGAATGCCACGATGGGGGCAAATATCCCGCAATGCGAACACTTCTCCATCCTCTCTCCTGCCGACAACAATCGGTTCACCTAGCATTTTTTTGGCCATTAGCTGACCGGGTTTAAGTTTATTTGCCGGTGTGGCCACATACCAAAAGTCGCGCAGTAAGCTAGTCATAGGGTTTGTCTGGAGAGCTTCGATCGTTCATCCTATCATCAGAGATGAAGGTTATGATCGGGACTAGGGCAGATAATTTATGGACGTAACTGGATTCGAACCAGTGACCCCATCGATGTCAACGATGTACTCTAACCAACTGAGCTATACGTCCGCACGGATCGCTATTATAACACGATTGCTCCTAATTAGGCAAGCCCCTAGAAAGTAAATTGATAGCCAATTAACTTATAAATTAACTTGGCAGTGGTAAATTCCGAGACCACCGAATCACTAATCGGGGCCAATTCCATCACATCGCAGCCAATCACCTGATGGGTTTGGAAAAGACGACGGAGAAAGTTTAGGGTTTGATGCCAACTTAACCCCCCCGGTTCCGGTGTTCCCACCCCCGGAATTAAAGCCGGATCTATGCCATCCACGTCTATGGTTAAAAATATCTTCTCGGTGGTAATTTTGGCGATCGCTTTTTCGATCCAATCGGGATCCCCGGCGATATCTCGATCCCAAATCACGGAAATCTGCTGTTTAGCGATTAATTCCGCTTCTTCCCGACAAATAGCCCGAATTCCCACGGGTAAGGTCGGTAAACCCATTTCTAACACCCGACGCATCACACAGGCGTGGTTATGGTGCGATCCTTCGTACTCAAAACGCATATCGCCATGGGCATCAATTTGAACCACCGTAAAGGGTTCCGATAAAGCTTGTCGATAAGCTTGTACTACTCCCGTAGTGATAGCGTGTTCACCCCCGACGGCGACGACAAATTTATCATCGGCAATTAAACGAGAAACTGTAGCTGTGGTGACGGCTAACATCTCCTCGGCGGACAATTGCGGTTGCTGACGGGTATCGGCGATCGCATCATGGGTATAGATGCCCACTTCTAAACAGGTTTCCCTCTTAAGTTCCTCATCATAGGCTTCCAATTGTTGGGAAGCGGTAATCACCGCCGCCGGTCCAGTTTCACAACCCTTGCGATAGGTGGTGGTGGCCTCGTAGGGAATCGGCAGGATCACGGCCTTAGCTGTGGCGTAAGTGGCGATCGCTTCACTCCCTAAAAATTGTTCGCTACCGGTGGCGCAAGACAATAACATGGGCAAGTCACAGAAAATTTTAGTCCAATCTTCTATTATAAATATTTTGACTATTTTTGTCTATCTCAACTGACTCCAAACGTATCTACTACAATGGCAGAAAACCCTTATCCATCAATGGATACATCCCTCGATTTCTCGCTCAAGATTGGTTTGCTGCGCAAAAATAAATTCAGAACGATTTTGCGCCGTTTCAGCGATCACTAAAATTGTTAAGAATTGTACAACCCTCTTGTTATAAGGCTTTTTATGTCATGAAACCTTAAAATGAGAATTGCTGTGGAAATATAGCCATCAGTTAGGCTGCTTCATACTGCTGTAACAAAAAACAATTATCCCCCGATAGCGATCGCTATCGGGGGATAATTATCAATTTTTGTCAAGAGGTGCGATTAGATATAGGAATCATCGCTAGAATGAGCCTAATTGTCAGGAATTTAGTTAAGTTAAACAAGGTTTTTGGCAAGATGCTAATCTGGCTAACACGCTTTTGGGCGTGATATAGGGAAGACTTCTGGCGATTGCGCCTAAATGGGGTGATATACGGAAAGTTGACCCATATCGTTACGATGCAGAGTTTTATAGAGAAAGTTTCCGTTTTTGACCTTTATTAAGGAGAGCTAAATGTCCGAAGTAACTATTCAAGGGCTTGATAGAAGTGATCTCAATGAGGTGGAGAATCATGCTCTAGATATACTGCTTAACCTCCCGTTAGCTAATTTCAATCAGATTAAGCAAAGGCTAGAACTGGATGTCCCAGGAGTAGTAGGGCGAACTACTTTAGATAAGTTCATTGCCTTCTGCCAGCAAAAAGGTTTGGACTTATCTGAAGCTGGTGTAAATGCCTTCAAAGCTGCTAACGGTCTTGGTAATACTGGTCTCCTTCGAGGTGTGATTGGTCCTCAAACGGCAGGTATTTACTTTGATGTTCTGATGTCCGTAGCTCCTCCACCCAGTGGAGGAAGAAGGATTAACGATGCAGGACTGGAACTTGTAAAAGAATTTGAAGGTTTACATAGCCGAACCTTCCGATCGGGTCCGCGTCGAGGTCAGCTTGTGCCTAATGGCGGTGTAACAGCTTATTTCGATCCTGTAAGAGTGCCAACAATAGGCTGGGGGAATATAGACTCAGTAACAGCTAGGGACGTTGACGTTAAAGTTATTACTCTCCTTGAGGCAGAGAATCTGCTGAGGTCTGATTTAGCGAGTGCTGAAGATGCGGTGAGTGATCTAATCACAGTTCCTCTAAATGACAATGAGTTTTCTGCTTTAGTCAGTTTTACCTTCAACCTTGGTGCAGGTGCACTTCAAGACTCGACTTTACGTAAACGTTTAAATCGAGGGGACAATCGTGTAAGTATTGCCAATGATGAATTTAGAAAATGGGTGCTGGCTGGTGGCAGAGAATTGCCAGGTCTTGTTCGGAGAAGAAAAGCTGAACGAGATTTGTTCTTGAGCTAAATACAACAGGGAGCATCTCATTTATGCAAGTGAGTAATTATACTTATCCATAAAACTGGTTTCTAGCAAGGCTTTCAAAATAGCTTGACATAAAAACCTGATTTAGGGGTTACAAAGGTGAGATGCTCCCAATACAACAACTCTAAATTCACTGATGAGGAGAAGTGCGATCGCCGATCTTGTAGGGTGCGTTCCCTAATGCAACTTCTACCGCTCCACAGATCGATTTTTGGGGAACGCACCATGCACATTGATTGAAGTTGTAAGTCTAGGCGTTGCAGAATCAAGGTATGATACTAAATCCGTTGAGTACAGGCTAGTTATGAGGAGAGGCAAAAGGCAAGAGGCAAAAGGCAAAGGGGAATAAATAATCAGTTTTTAATAACCAGATTTAGTATGAATGCCAACTGTGCATCGTATCCAAAAGTTAGTTTGGGTCTAGCGGCAAGATGTAGGCAGAGTAGTCAAGTGAAGTGTCCCATGCCTGAGCCTCACCTTGTATAGAGCCGACAAATGACTTTAGGATACAATGACTGTAAAAGCTAGTAGCCAGTTGGATATATTTGTTATGGCATTAATATCCCGTGTTGTTCACAGTGATCCCGACATTCTAGGGGGAACCCCTGTTTTTGTAGGAACTCGTGTGCCGATGAGAACCCTACTTGATTATCTTGAGGCTGGTGATTCATTAGAGGTATTTCTAGACCATTTTCCCAGTGTCAGTCGAGAACAGGCGATCTCAGCCCTTGAATTAGCAAAGGAAATGTTGACAGCCTATGCGAATCCTGCTTGATGAATGCGCCCCACGCCCGTTAAAGCGTGAGCTTGCCGATTACGAGGTATGCACAGTTGTTGAGATGGGATGGTCAGGGAAAAAGAACGGTGAGTTGCTGAGGCTGATGATTCAGGAGGGTTTCACGATTCTCCTCACTACAGATCAAAATTTGCGTTATCAGCAAAATTTACAGCAAGCTGGAGTGGCAGTTATCGAAAATTTGGGTTAAAACCCCGTCCTTTTAGGACGGCTTTAAGCTACAATGGAAAAAGCGATAACCAAGCTAAAAACTGAACCTTGACAACAGATAGTAGGGGGTTTTGTTCAGAAAAGAATTCAAATTCGGCCTTGAACGAGTAAAACTTTCTAGGAAATAA
>NZ_SFBO01000022.1:0-5851 GCF_007095705.1 Microcystis sp. Msp_OC_L_20101000_S702 | reverse complement strand
AAATATGAATGGATTGAATTTAGCGCCTATAAAGACCGAAAGAGCCTCCTCGCTTACGTTAAAAAAGTGCTGGACAATTTTGGAGGCGAGTATGTAATTAATTTTGCCTAGGTACTTATAATTTTCTGTGCCACATAACCAGCCAAAATGCCATTAACTTCGCCTTTTTCTTTTTTAGCTAACTGAAAAGCTTTCAGCATTGCTGCTAAAGTTTTTCTTAATTCTTGGGGATATTTTCTAGTGACATCTGCTAATTTACCCTGTTGAAAAGTATAAATTTTGGAGGGAGGAAAAGAGGCAGCGTAGGAACTAAAAGCATATAAAAAAGAATTATCAACGGTAATAAATTCATAATTATTATCTCCATCTAAATCTTCAAAAGAACCACCACTACCATCTAAAAATCCCGTTTCTTCTCTAATAAATCTATCTTTTTGCCAAGTATAAATTACCAAAGATGTGCAGCAGTGAGCGCCGCCGCTATAGGTGGAGACGATAATCTCATCGATGCCATTATTATCTAAATCTCTTAATTCCACATAGCCAGATCCAAAGGCACTATACCCGCTATTTTGCTGATAAAGTTGCTCGTTATAAAAGATTTGATAAGAAACATTATTAAGATCAGAATTGTCATCAATTTTCTCGTTTAGGTCGATGGGTTGATAGCTAACTTGTACCTTAATTTTCCCCGATTTAATCACTTGATTTCTTAGGGGTTGACTGGTATCAAAATCGAGTTTAGTCACGGCTAAACTCGCAGCTGCATTGCCCAAAAATTGAGATAATAAGCAGAAAATAAAGCAAGTTTTGCTAATATCCATCGGCTAATTCCCAGAGAGAGATTAATATCAGTGTATCTTAGTTGTTCCTCCGGACAATCAGCCGTTAACTTTTCGAGAAAAACTATCTAGGGTTTGCGGCAAAAAGCTTTTCCTGGGGGCAGGGTGTGGGGTGTGGGGTTTTACCAATTTTGAAGTAGTCAGTTACCTAATTTTCAGGGAAAAAGTCCCGGAATTTTCCCCCCGATCCCCGCAATGGCTGGCACTTTTTGAGGGAAAAAAAGTCTAAAAGTCTTATCCAACAAGGTTTTTAGATTTATTTAGCCAACCCCTATCTATTTCAACGTTTTAACGCTCAAAACTTGGGGGGGGGTGGCATCGGGGGGATAGAGAAAATCGAGATTAACGTCGCGTCGGGCGCCGGGGGGAAGTTCTATCTGTACTAAAGCTTCTCCCTGTTGTCCTTCCCGTTGAACGAGATGGAAAAAACGTTCCTCGGTGCGTCCCATTGCGTTACGATAGGTAACGCGCACTGCACCTCGGAAAAATACCGGTCCCTGGACGGGTTCAACAAATAGCAAGCGATCGAGATAATTATCTTCTTTAATTGGGGTTTGAATAGTCAAAGCCACCACCTGGGTTTTGCTAGTGTTGTTATATAGAGGTAAAGTCAGATAGTAGTGAACACCGTAGTTACCGTGAGCTTTAAAAGCCGTATCGGGATAACGCACTAACATGGGGGCGCTTTGAATTTGTCTGGTTCCGAAAGTAGCTGCTGTCACCGTACTTAAAGGATAGGCAAAAGCTTGACCGGGTTGAGGAATGGTGAGATTAATTCCCCCTTTGGGATCGACAATGCGGGTTGCCCATTCCGAACCGACAGAAATTCCGGCCACGCGACCATAAAAATTTCTTCTTCCGGGAGACCACTGATCAGGGGGAGTGGGGGGAAAATCACGAGGAGCGGCTAAATCACCTCTAACTAATAGGGTACGCCATTCCTCTAGGATAGGGGGACGAAAGGTTTCTATTTCCCGATCTTCGATTTTGACTTTTTGGGGAACTTCGTAGAGGGCTAAATTAGCCATATAGATAGGGCCATCGCTGTAGAGACGCAGCAGAGTCGAGCGAGCGCTGCTTCTGGGGATAACTAGATCCAAGAGCATCCGACTTTCGCCGGGGGGAATGACGATCTGGGTGGGAAATTGGGTATCATGGCGACGACGCATGATATCGCTGGCTAAACGGGAACCGGGACCGGAAAAAACCCGGCCGTTGGGATCTTCCACCAGAGAGGGTAAATCGACAAAAGGGGCATCGGCGGAGGTGACGTAACTGACTCCTTGCAGGATGCGGATAACGAGGTTTTTGGAGGTGGGATTAGTAACGATCAGTCCCTGGTGTAGGTTGCGATTGGGATCGGTTTGACGAGCGATGTGGTGGGTGAAAACGTCAAAACGTCCTTGTAGGGGATGATTGAGATGGGCTATGGGAAAACGTTTTCCTTTACCGGGGAAAGTGGAGAGGAGAATTCCCTCTTTTTCTACCACTTCGGGACTATTGCTATTAAAAACTAGAACGTCATTTAGTTGACCGGGCAACTGACGCACTTCCTGATATTGGGTGATTAATTTCCTCTCTATCTGGGGCAGAACCGAGGCGGACTGAGCTAAAAGAATAGTGGGTAAGAAAGAAAGCATAGAGATTCCATATTTATAGGATCTAATTCAGGGTGAGTCGATGGAGAGCTGAAGTTATACGACAATATAAGCGAGTGTGTCCGGGCGATCGATAAAGAATCTTAATATATTTTTAAGGTCTGATCAAGTCCTGTCAGGGGTGATGTGAACTAGGGACGGTTTTCTGGGTGAGCAAGGGAGAATACCCCTTGCTATTGCCGATTTTAAGGGTTAAGTTGACAATGACCCGTAACTGCTCACCCTAGCTTTAAATTTCGCCGCGAATTTCTTCGACGATGCCATCTCTAAGGACGAGTTCCACATTCATTTTGGCCACTAAGTTATCGCCTTTTTCGACGCGGAAAAAGCTTTCTAGTTGTGCTTGGGCGACTTCTTGATTGAGTTCCAAGAGTTGTATCTGTTGCAGTTGTTGCAGATACTGGTTTTTTTGTTCGAGAAACTCACTTTTCTGTTGATTGACTTGGATTTGAATATTGTCAATCTGTTGGGCAGCCGCGGGGGGTAAGGGGATCAGACTCTGACGCTGAATTTCTGCGATCGCTCTTTGTCCTTGGGTTTCTAATTGTTGAATTTGTGCATCAATTTGCACCATTTGTGCCTGTAATTGCTGTTGTGCTTCTTCTTTCCAGCGCGGGGTTACGATGACTTTAATTGTCACCGGGCGCTTCAGTAATAAACTTGTTTGTGCGTCATCCATGATTTGCTTATCCTAAAAAGGTTTTTTTGTCAAGGGGTTAGAGAATATTTGCCAGAAATATTTACTTGGCAAACATCTCGTTAATCATATCGCGATAGCGTTGCGTTACTACCGGTCGTTTAATCTTTAAAGTTTGGGTCATCATGCCGTTTTCTAGGGAAAAAGGCTCTAAAATTAACTCAAAGGTTTTAATCTGGTCATCGGTACGATAACCGGGCCGATTTCTCACCTCGCGCTTTAATTCTTGTTGGTAGAGATCTAAGACTTTTTTGCTGTAGAGATCGCTAGAAAGAATCGTGGAGCGATCGCTGTGAGGATCGGGTAAATTTAAGGATAGTTTCTGTTCTTGGGCCCAATTAGCCAGTATATCAAGATTAGGCACGATCAAAGCCCCCAAAGCTTTTTGATCCTGTCCCACTAGCATGATTTGGGAGATAAAGGGACTGCGTAAACAAGCATCTTCAATCGGTTGCGGTTCGATATTTTCACCATTGCTCAAAACAATTGTATCTTTGGCCCGTCCGGTTAAGACTAAATCCCCGGCAGCGGTTAACCAACCAATATCACCGCTATCAAACCAACCATCGGGAGAAATCGCTTTTTCGGTTGCTTCGGGTTTTTTATAGTATCCCTGCATCACCTGCGGACCACGAATCAAGACTAAACCGTGTTTTTCTGTGGGTAGGACTTCTTTGCTGTGTAAATCGACAATACAGATTTCTGTCTGAAAGACGGGACGACCGGCAGACCCGCGCAGGTTATGATCGATACGACGGACGGTAGCGACGGGAGAAGTTTCTGTCAGTCCATAACCAACTAAAATCGGGATTCCCGCAATCTCATAGAAAGTATCTAGATGTCTGGCTAAGGAACCACCGCCACTAACCAAGATTTTAACTTTATTTCCCACTGCTTGGCGAATTTTGCCATAAACTAGCTTATCACCGATGGCATGGAGGGGATAGAGTAAGAGGGATTGAATTCTTGCTTTTAGTCTTTCGATCCCGGAAGCGTGAAGGTGATCAAGACTGAGATTATCGGCGATACGTTTAGCAATAACGTAATTTTCCGACTTTTCTAGCAAAAATCGCACTAATTTCTGTTTTGTGGCCGATTGTTCGCTAAATTGCTTTTGGATACCCTCGTAAAGAGATTCCCAAAGACGGGGAACTCCCACCATTAATTGCGGACTAAATTGCTTTAAATCCTGCTTAAAAGTGCGAATACTGGTATAAATCTGGGTGCAACCTTGAGCTAGACTGAAATACTCACAACTGCGCTCGTAGGAGTGCCATGAAGGTAGTATACTTAAAACTCGATCGCCAGGATCCGGTTGAAAGATAGCGTTTAAGTTGCGTACCTGATGCAGCAGATTACCGTGACTTAACATCACCCCTTTTGGTTGTCCCGTCGTTCCCGATGTGTAGATGAGGGTAGCCAGATCATTTTCGCTCTTGGTGATGGGTTTAAGGGTGTTCTCAGCCCCGATCGCCATTAGTTGCTTGAAATTTAAGGTCTGCACGGAAATCGCCCCAGTAGCGGGGTCTTCGTCGGTGAGCAGCACGATTAATTTTAGGGGCAATTCAGGGATTTTCGCCAGCAATTTGCCTAAAGTTTTGTTATTTTCGACAATCAGCGTCTGACTGTCACTATCGGCCAGAATATAGGCTAATTCCTCTGCATCTGCTTGAGCAGATCGTACCGCGTTGGCGGCCCCGGCTGCCATGGAACCTTGGTCGGCAATAAACCACCGGGGACTATTATCGGCAAATAAAGCGACATTTTCGGTTTCTGTGACTCCTAATGCTTGTAAAGCGGCGGCAAATTGCTGAATTTGTTGATAAAGTTCCCGATAGGTGAGAATTACTTCCGGTTTACTGTGGGGATCGTGCAGGGCGATAATATTGGGGAAACGCTGGGCAACTATTGACCAAACTTCGGGTAAAGATTGAATATTTGAATAGTCAATTAGGGTTGTCATAGCAGTAGTTATAGAGAGTTACAAGGGTAATAGCATATAGATTAACCATTCGAGGCTCTTTTTGCTGGTTCTCCTAGACACTATTTCAACAGGTATCTAGTCCTGCAAAGTTGATTTCCTAATCGAGATGGGGAGAGGAGACTTTTCAGTTATCAGTGAACAGTGAACAGTAATCAGGGAATGTTACTGCTACTTAATACTACTTACTGATTACGGAAAAGGCTAACGGCTTAGATGTATAATTAATTTTGCTTAGGTACTTAATATAGTTGTAACTAGCAGAAAAAACCATGATTGCTCTATCTAACTATAATAATCTCACTCCAGAAGAATATCTTCAGTTTGAAGAAACCAGTCTCATTAAACACGAATATATCGATGGACAAATTTACACCATGGCAGGGACGACGGATACTCATAATATTGTTGCGGGGAATATATACACAATTGTTCGTAATCATTTGCGGGGTTCCGATTGTCGGGTTTATTTTGCCGATGTGAAAGTCAGATTAGAGAAACGCAATCACTTTTATTATCCTGATATTCTTGTCACCTGCGATGACAGAGATAGGGAAACTGCTACCTACAAAAGTTTTCCTAAATTGATTATCGAAGTTCTCTCCGATTCTACAGAAGCTTTTGACAGGGGGGATAAATTTAATGATTATCAAACTCTAGAAAGTTTAGAGGA
>NZ_SFBO01000219.1:0-10401 GCF_007095705.1 Microcystis sp. Msp_OC_L_20101000_S702 | reverse complement strand
TCTGGCAAAAGTCTTACAGTCTCTAAACTCTAGCTCTCTTATGGGGTAAACCTTCAAGCTATCGCTAACTAACAGAAACCCGAAATTTGAGTTTTTATTAGAAAAAAAGTTAGCGATCACTTGTCAACCAAGGGTTTCAGAATCTGGATTCGGTCAGGAATTTCCGAAAGTCCCAGAAGAGCGTTATAGCAGTTCTCACACCTGTGTGGCACAAGTTAACCTTTGCTAATTAAGCTTTTCAACATCGATAATGTACCTCTTGCGAACAGGAAACGCTATAAATTGCTGCGTTACGCTTTGGCTAACGCACCTACGATTTATGTTTCTGTTTGTGGCTAAATTGACAAAAGTTGCTCAAAATATAACCTTAGCAACATAAATCGGCCTATTCCTAGGTAAGCTGAGTTGAGGATAAGCCGAAACCCTAATTTTACCCTAGCTGGTTAGCTCTATTCTTTCGTGGAAGTCATGGCAAAATCTCCTTAGTCCGATAATTCTTTGTACCAATCCCATCACACAAATGCCTATCTTCCTCCCTGACATTAATATTATTCTGCAAATAAACCCGCACCCAATCGCAACTACGCCCCATTAAAGCATCTAAATTCAATAAATTCGAGTCTGTTTCTACCTTCCAGAGTTTGATAGTGTTGTCCCAACTACCGCTCACCAAAGTCTTGCCGTCGGGACTAAAATTAACGCTATAGACATAGCTATCATGCCCCTTGAGGGTGCGGATTTCTTGGCCTGTTTCTACATTCCAGAGTTTGATAGTTTTGTCATAACTTGCCGTAACCAGTGATTTTCCATCTGGACTAAAAGCTGTAGTTGTCAGTGAACCGTCATGTCCCTTTAAAGTGAGAATTTCTCTGCCCGTTTCTAAATTCCATAATTTCAGAGTTGCATCTTCCCCAGCAGTTGCTAATGTTTTCTCATCTGGGCTGAAATTCATTGCATAAATAATAGTTGGCTCTGAAATCTTCGTTTCTTTACCACTATCAATATTAAAAAAATACAGAAACTTATCATCGGTCACTGCCATAAGTTTTTGATCCCAGCTAAAGCGAAGTATTCGAGGCTTAATTCCTTTTAAAAGAGAGACAACTTTAGGGGAAAGCGAATCCAAACCAAGCTTTAGGGTGAAATTTTGTGAAGACTCGTCTAAGGTACTAAATTCTTGGAAATTTGCTTTATCTCTGCTCAACTCAGCTTGAGTAGCTAACTGACGAGCCAAGGCTATTCTGCTTTGCCGAACAGCTACTTGCGTTTGCTGATTAGCTATTTGATACTGTATGAACGCAAAAGTACCCAATCCCGTACTAATTACCACCGCTACCAACGAACCCGCCGCAATCCCCCAAGCGGTTCTAATTTCGCGCCGCCTGCGGGCTGCTTCGGCTTGTTTTATCCGTTCTCGCTCCTGGAGACTCTGCCTGATAAAATCCTGTTCACTTTGGCTGATATCTTCTGGGCGTTGCCTCAATTGTTCTTCTGCCTCTGCCAACGCCGCCCCGCGCAACCATGAGCCTTCATCCCCTTGCGTCTTCTGCCATTGCCCCATCGCCCCCCGCAAACGCTCTTGCCAAGCGCGAAAAACCCTGTCTGTATCCATCCAGCCCCGCAATTCCCCCCAATTGCGAATCAGTGCTTCATGCACCACTTCCACCGTCTCCACCTGTGCCTCTTCACTGCGACTGGTGACAACTAAACGCGCATCCGCCAATTGTTTCACCAGCGCCCAATTTACCGCCCCCAATTCCGCTTTTGTCGCCAGCCGCCGCGTATCTTCTGTGCCTTCTCCTGGGCGCACCAATTGGATGAAAATGCGCCGCATCTGTTCCCGTTGCGCCTCACTCAGCTTGTCATATTCTTCATTGGCATGGCGGGCCAAAGCACCCTGCACTTGGCCAATTTCTGTATATGCCAGATGGGTTAACTGTTGGCCCTGTCGCCGCTGCCACAATTCCGTTAAGGCAAACTCTAGTAATGGCAAATTCCCCGGCTCACTCTCCACATCATCGAGGATGCGCTCCACCAGTCCCGCTTCAAATGTCACCCCCAATTTTTGCGCCGGTTTTTCAATAACTTCTGTGAGTTCTTCTCGGTTCATCGGCCCCAATTTCAAATCAGTATTTTGTAAGACATCGGCAAAGGGACGATAGGAAAGAGCATTCCCCAAGAAATCCGCCCGCATAGTTAATACCAACATCATTCCTACCCTTTCAAAGGGGAATGTAGTTAATTTATCGAGAAAATTACGGCGGATTGTTTCATCAGGACAGAGGGTATAAAGTTCCTCAAATTGGTCGGCAATTACCAGCACCCGTTCACTGGGATAATTGTGTTTGATTTGGGCAAAAACATCAGCTAGAGGAATGTCGCCATCACGCAAATAATTGGCTAACTGACGCGCTTGGGCGAGGCAGTCTGTCTCATTTAAATTAGTTGTATAAAGGGGAACTAATGCCAAAGCTAGGGCATGAAAAGGGTCAGAACCGGGACGAAAATGGGTAAACTGCCAGTGACCTTCTTGTTGCAATTTGGGGACTAATCCCGCAAAAACTACCGAGGATTTACCACTTCCCGACGCACCTAATAGGGGGATAAAATTACGGGTTTGGGTTGCCTGAAATAGGGTTTTAATAAAGCTTTTGCGCCCAAAAAAGTATTCTGCATCTCCTGGACCAAAATGAAACAAGCCACGATAGGGACAGGGCAGATTATCATCAGCAACATCGGCAGAATCAGCAGGGGCTATTCTTGCTTCTTCTCGATAATAGTAATTGGTAATCGTGATGGTTGCATTGCCAGTCCCAGAGGTAGCAGCATATTGAGCTTCTGTAATATTTTGTTGAATTTCGCTTGGTTCTGACATATCAACCATCCTGATTAATTAAAATACAGTCTCAGTCATCCTTAGATGTGCCATGCTCGGTGATGCCGCTAATACTAGCATTACCCGTGCCAGAGGTAGCAGCATATTTAACATTACTGATATTTTGGGTGATAATTTGTTGTCCACCGGGTTGTTCTTGGAGCTTGTCTAGTAAATCTTGGGCTAATTTAGTGATTTCATTATCTTTATCAACCCCGGCTTCGACAATTTTATCTTTTAACAAACCTTCAGCTTTCTTGATATCCTCTGGTTTTGCCTCTACCATTGCCTGTGCTAAAGCATCATTAGCAAACTTACGCTTAATCAAGGTTTTCAAACCTTGATATGTATCTTTAACGCCTTTTTCCGCCGTATCTTTAGCCGCAGCAACCGCACCGGCAGTCAAGGCGGCGATAATCAGAGAAACTGGTTCCATTGTTTGATACTCCCAATAAAATATTGCTGATTCAATCTTAGATCAAAACAATTTTTAATAGTAAGCCAAATCGCAATCAGCTAGAGAACTGGAATTTTACGGCCAAGCCACTAAGCCTTAAAAGTATTGCTATATAAGAATCGTAGCTGAAAAAGCCAAACAAGGTTTTTCCCTGTGGATGGGGTTTATCAGTTATGGGATTTGAGTTTTCAATTCACTGTTTACTGAACAATGAAAAAAGCTCCCTGATTATCGCCGATGATACCAACGGGTAAATAATTTTTCTAACTCCACCCAAACGAATAACAAGGTACTAAATCCCAAACAGATTAATAATTCTTCTTTAGTTAAAAATTGAGTACCGAAAAAATCCCGCAGGGCAGGAACATAGATTAACATCAGTTGAAAAATTGTCGTCAGGGTTACTGCTACCCAGAGATAGGGATTAGTCAAAGGATTCATTTCTATGGTAAGATGATCGCTCGATCGCACGGAAATGGCATGACCCATCTGAGCTAAACAGAGAGTAGTAAAAACCATAGTTTTCCATGAACCGGTATTACCAAAAAGCGGATCCAAGCGCACAGCGATCAACATTTGAGTGATATTAATAATCGAAAAAATAATCCCAATTCTCACGATATAACTGCCCAAACCGCGAGCAAAAATACTTTCTTGGGGACTAAAAGGAGGGCGACGCATAATATTAGGAGAAGCGGGTTCCACTGCCAAAGCTAAAGCAGGTAAACCATCAGTAACTAAATTCATCCAGAGAATTTGTAGGGGAGTTAGGGGAGTAACTAAACCCAAAAGAGGCGAAGCAGCGATAGTAATCACTTCCCCGATATTACTGCCGAGAATATATTTAATAAAACTGCGAATATTGTTATAAACCACTCGCCCTTCTTCCGTGGCGGCGACGATGGTGGCAAAATTATCATCAAGGAGAATCATATCACTAGCCTCTTTGGTGACATCGGTGCCGGCGATTCCCATGGCAATACCGATATCTGCTTGTTTTAGGGCCGGAGCATCATTCACCCCATCTCCGGTCATAGCAACAAATTTACCCTTTTTTTGCAAGGCGCGGACAATAGTTAATTTATGTTCGGGGGAGACACGGGCATAGATGTTAGTTTTGTCAATAATGTTTTCTAGCTGAATTGGTGATAATTTATCTAATTCTCGCCCTGAGATGACTAAAGCTCCCGCTTGGGCAATACCAAGACTTTTAGCCACCGCTAGAGCGGTTAATTGATGATCACCGGTGATCATAATTGGACGGATTCCCGCTTCTCGACACCTAGCCACGGCGATTTGTACCTCTGGTCGCGGTGCGTCGATCATACCGACCATTCCTAACCAAATTAGCTTATCTTCGCTGATTTCAGTTGATTCTGGCGGATAAATTAGTGTTTTATAGGCTAATCCTAAGACTCGTAAACCCCTGTTAGCCATAGCATTGTTAGCGACTAAGACTTTTTCTTTTTCCCTATCCCCAAAAGGAAGACTTTCTAATCCCGATTGGTAGGAGAGACACTGTTCAAGGATTAATTCCGGGGAACCTTTGGTAAATAGTACGCGATTGACTCCTTGACAAATGACCGACATTCGCTTTCTTTGGGAAGAAAAGGGGATTTCAGCGATTATAGGGAACTCTTGCTTGGTTAGGGATAAATTTAAGCCCGCTTTCGCCCCTAAAACTAATAAGGCTCCTTCTGTGGGGTCGCCTAAAATGCTATCGTGACCATTATCGAGGTTTAAACTGGCATCGTTGCAGAGGACACTGGCAATTAAGAGATGGTGTAATTCTAGATCGGTTTTGGGATCGATCGCCCGTTGCTCGGTGTCTAAAAATTGTCCTTTTGGGCTATATCCTTCTCCAGTCACCGAAAAATTGCGATTAATTGTCTCTATCTCCCGCACGGTCATTTTATTTTCCGTTAGCGTCCCGGTTTTGTCGGAACAGATCACATTAACAGAACCAAGGGTTTCTACTGCGGGCAGTTTGCGAATCAAGGCCTGACGTTTGACCATGCGTTGGGTACCTAGGGCGAGAGTCAGGGTGATAACTGCGGGTAATCCTTCGGGAACGACGGCTACTGCCATACTAAGGGAAACTTCGACTAATTCCTCTAGGGCCGACCAACCGGCATTGATCAGGCCGATGGTAATAGTCAGGGCTACTAGAATGAGAGAACCAGCAACAAGGACATTGCCCAAGTGAGTCATTCTTTTTTGGAGAGGAGTGGGTTCATTGCCGACTGTTGCTAACATTTGAGCGATTTTGCCTAATTCCGTGGTCATTCCCGTATTGGTAACGATGACCTTGGCCCGGCCTTGCAGTACCTCTGTTCCAGTAAAGACGAAATTTAAGCGATCGCCAAGGGGGGTATCCCTGTCTAAGGGGTCAATGGAGGCGGATTTGTTAACACTATTTGCCTCTCCTGTCAAGGCCGATTCGCGAATTTGCAGGTTAAAAGCTTCGATAATTTGGCCGTCGGCGCTGATTTGGGTTCCCGCTTCAATCAGCATGATGTCCCCAGGGACGAGATTAACCGCATCTATTTCTCTGCGTTGGCCCTCGCGAATAACATTAACTTGGGGAGAGGAGAGTTTTTTTAAAGCGGCCAGAGCTTTTTCGGCGCGACTTTCTTGCAGATAGCCGAGGATACCATTGAGGATGACAATTGTTAAAATAGCGATCGTATCTTTGAAGGGAACACCAATTTTAGCCAGATGACCGCGCTGCAATGCCAGTAAATCCAGTCCTCCGGAAATTATGGCCACGGCAATTAAGAGGAGTAGCATAATATTGGTAAACTGATCTAGGAGAATTTGCCAATTACTGCGCCCTGGACGTTCTTTTAGTTCATTTTTGCCATAATATTTAATTCTTTGGGCGATTTGCTCCCTATTGAGGCCATTAACAGCCGAACTACCGAGGATAGATAGGGTGGTTTCCACCGGATAGGTATGCCAAGGTTGTTGCAAGTTAAGGCTAGAATGGGCAGAATAGTCGGCATTAGCGGCCATGGCAAGTGAAGATAGTTGATCTAGATAGATCTTAGCCCTTTCTTTCCCCGGTCACGGAAAAAAACAAATGTTTAAACTGCCTCTCCCTGCTCATAGACAGTCTTAACGAGTAATGTAGATAAGTAGCTGGTTATAATTAAATTGAAGATAGATCCCCCCTGCCCCCCTTGATAAGGGGGGTGCCGATAGGCGGGGGGATCCCCCCTTGATAAGGGGGGTGTCTGAAAGTTTTTAACATCTACCTACTTAGTCAACAGCTTAGTAGGGTAAAGTAAACCAAAATTGTGAACCTTTTTCATCATTATTCATAATGCCAATTTCGCCTCCGTGAGCATGGATAATTTGACGACATAGATATAAACCTAGTCCTAAACTAATCTGATTATTATTATTGCCTCGTTGATAGCGATCAAATAATTGTTTTCTCTGGGTTTCGCTAATTCCCACTCCATTATCGGCAATAGTACACCGGAGATAATTACCCTCTAGTCTAGCGGATAAAGTGATAATTATCCCCTGGGGATTGTGTTTAAGGGCATTGGCTAATAAATTCTCAAAAACTCGCCAGAGATGGTGAGCATCGGCATTAACTAAGGGTAAATCGGGGGAAAAGTTATTAATTAAAGTTGCTTGATTTTCCTTTAATCTTAACTCCCATTCCTGACCGATCTGTTGAACGATTTCGTAGAGAGATAAAGGCTTTAGTGCTAGGGAAACTCCCCAAAGATCATTTTGTCGGGTTTCGACAAGAGAATCAATTAAAGTTAATTGTCGATCGCAACTGTTGGCCATCTGTTGTAAAATCTTCCGGGATACTTCTTTAGTTTCTCCCTGAGAATTTTTAATTAAATTATTTAAGATCATTGACATCCCGATCACGGGATTGCGGAGATCGTGAGAGACAGCATGAAGATAAATTTCTAAAGTTTCCTCAGTTTTTTGACGTTCTTTAATTTCGTTTTGTAGTTGTTTTTTTTGACGGCAAATAGTTAATTGATTTTCAATGCGGGCCATGACTTCTTCCCCTTGAAAAGGTTTAGAAATATAATCGACACCTCCCACTTGAAAAGCTTTGACTTTATCTAAAACATCATCAAGAGCGCTGATAAAAATCACGGGAATTTCTCTGGTTTTTTCATCAGCTTTTAACTGTTCACAAACTTGATAACCATTGAGATCGGGCATATTAATATCAAGGAGAATCAGATCGGGAATTAGCGATCGCACTGTATTCAGGGCCATCTGTCCATTAATCGCTTTGCGTACCTGATATCCCTTCTCGGTGAGCATAATCGACAATAGCCGCACATTATTGGGCAAATCATCGACAATTAAGACACTAGAGCGCGGTGTGGGTTGAGTCATGCCGGTTATTTTATAACTCAAACTATTTAGTAAGTAAGTGGTTATAATTAAATTGAAGATAGATTTTGGGTTCGATCCCCCCTGCCCCCCCTTGATAAGGGGGGTATCTGACAATTTTTAACACCTACCTACTTAAGAGTGTATAAAAAAACAGACGCGACACTCGCATCTGTTACAAAATTAACTATATTTTGAGGACAAGAACATCTAAGGATTTTCACCACCCACAGCGATGCCGGTACCATAAATCTGAGCATTTGTCAAGTTAATTCCCCCCATTGACGCACCCGTCACATCAGCATCATAGATCATGGCACTGGTGAAATTAACTCCATTGAGATTAGCTTGATTTAAACTGGCATTAGTCAGAAGAACTGCGGTTAAATTTGCGCCTTCTAGGTTAGCATCGGTCAAATCTGCGCCCTCTAAGTTAGCTTCCTCGAGATTAGCTCCCTGTAAATTCGCTTTTCTCAAATCTGCACCGATTAGATGCGCCCCTCTTAAATCGGCACCCCGGAGATCACACCCCGGACATTCCCCCGTATTCAATAATTGTTGCACCTGTCGGGGATTTTCCGCACCGACGGGGTTAATCAGCAGTAAGGAAGCTAGGGAACCTAGGGCAATCATTAAAGTCCTTTTCATCGTTTTAGCCTCCTCTTTCGTTTTCTTCTCTACTTTTAGGATAGGAAAAAAGCTGCTAATCAACTTCCCCCGATCGGGCTAATTCTCCTGTTATCTCACTTTTGCTTGCTTTTGCTAGTCGATCTCTCCTTTTATTACTGTTGCGATCGCTGCTCGGGCATTTTCCTTAAATTCCTTGACATCGACGCGACTTAATAACCAAACTGCCAGGATCATTCCCAATGCTTGCACGAGGAAAACTAAGCTATAGGCTAAAACCGGACTAGAAAAGATAACTTTACCGATATTTAAAATCGTACCGCCTAAAACCGTGGCCAATCCCCTGGCGATCGCTTGTGATAATCCCCAAGCGCCGATAAAAGTTCCCGCAGTTTCGGCAGCGGTTAAATCTAACATTAAACTGGTAGCTCCGGCGGTAATCATTCCCGAAGCTAAACCGAAAAAGAGCAAGCTTGATTTTAATAAACTTTGACTAGCAGAAAAGCCAGCAAAAATCAAGAGAATAAAACAAATTGTTGCAAAAATACAGCCATATTTAGTGGTTTTTTGTTTACCGATGCGGGGAATGAGCATAAATCCCGTGGCAGCAATACCAAAAAGGGTTCCGGTTCCCCAAAAAGCGTTTAATTGGGTGGTTTGGGCGATACACATCCCAAAAACCTCGCCCCCAAACGGTTCCATAATTGCATCCTGCATAAATAAACTCAAAGTCATCATCAGCAGAAAGGTGAAAAATAAACCGGTTTGCCGACTAGCGGTGAGAACCTGTAACGCATCCTTGAAGGTAATTTGATCCTCTCTTTGCACAAGAGTGGACCGACTACTAAAACGAGAATATTTTTTTTCTACGCCAAAAGTCGCTAAAATACAGAGAACGAAAACGATAGCGGGCATAATCGTGAACACGGGGTTAATTGTCGCCTGTAGTTGCGGAATATTGGCTATGGGGGCTGATTGAGTCGGATCATAGGTCAAAATATTTGTACCGCAGATATTGGGAGTATCCAGCAAACGAGAACTAACGATCGCCCCGACGACAATTCCCACCATCAGCATTGACCAAACTATAGCAACTAATTGCGATCGATTATCTTCATCGGACACATCCACTAAGAGGGCAGCAAAAGGGGTGGAACTGGCACTTAAAGCTAGTCCGTAGAGGGCGAAAATTAGGGCTAAGAGGGCAATCCAGGCGTAGGAAATGGTATTCCATCCCGAAGTTTGAATACTAAGTCCCAATTGCCAGACTACCTGCAAAGCAATAAAAGCTAAAGCGGTAAAAACTGCCGCCCCAATCCAGACATAACCGCTGCGATGATGACCGAAAATAGTTTTACCGTCGGATCTTTGCCCAAACCAGATGCGTGCTGGACTAACAAACTGGTGCATAGCGATCGCAGCTGCGGCGAGAAAGGGTAAAACTTTTAACTCATCGATCATAATCCGATTGAGAACCCCCAAAGTCAGCAGGGACATAATACCTAGTCCCATCTGAAAGAGTCCTAAACGAAACATGGTGAAAAGTCCCAGTTTTGGCAGGGGTTTTGGGGATGAGTGAGTAGAATGGGGAATATCGCTGGTAGCCATAGTTAAATCAATACGGGAAAAAAGCCGGTATTTAAAAATTTAACGCAGGACGAGCAGACATCTTCTGGGGATTTAAGTTTCTATCTCCGATAACCAAGCGGTCAGATCTGTCAAGCTAGTAAAATCGAGCAGCGCTTCTCCTAAAGTTTCTAATTGTTCTAGAGATAGTTCTCGGATTTGTTGGCTTAAAGTCGAGGATATTTCACCTAAACGACGGTTAAGTAGCCGTAGAATCAAAGAAACCGCTTCTTCTCGTCTTCCTTCCTCTCTTCCTTGTGCTTTTCCACTTTCCTGGATATCCTGATAAATAACTGATTCGCGCATAATTTCTTCCCTTAATAACTGAACTTCCCCCATACATATATACTATAATAGCCGAAAACCCTTATCCATCAATGGATACGCCCCTTAACTTTTCTTAATGTACCCATGTAATTTGTAACATTTCTTAATGGAC
>NZ_SFBO01000218.1:0-11958 GCF_007095705.1 Microcystis sp. Msp_OC_L_20101000_S702 | reverse complement strand
AACTTAAACTAATAAAACGGAGAGGCTATGGCTTTAGAAACTTTCGGAATTTTTGGGTTAGAAGTATGTTGTCTTGGCATCTTGTCTGTTGATTTAGCATAAAGGGTAACGAAGAGCCAAATATTGCTTTTTTGCTCACAAATTTTGATTTTTAGCTAGTGAAGTCTTCCCAAAAGAATTTTTATCCACCCTTAAGCATTGATAAAGTTAATGATAATCATTGACTATTAGCTATTGAATTAAAGCATAGTTAGTCAAAAGTTGAGAATAGTTCTCAATAGAAAAAGCAAAGAATAGTCATAAAAAGCTGACTGCTATCTTGATTGTTAAGAAGCGTGATCTTTACCTAGTCAAATACTAAAAACCTTAGTTAGAGTGTATAAGTGGAAACCCTGAAAGTCTCCCCTATTCACCAGAAAATCTGATTATCTGGTTGAGCGATTTGTAACAATCCACACAGAAGCGCCTAATTATATCCCAGAAATGGCCGCCATTAATTAAGAAAACGTTTAAAAAATCTGCTCCCCGAAAATTCAATGTAACAATCAGCCCATTGGGAGAAACTAAGTTTTTCCCCCCTATTATAACCCCACTCCATCCATAACTGCTTATGAAAATCTCTAAACTAGCCGCTGATGATAATTTTAATCAAATCATTGCCCTGGAGACAAATCCTTTAGAACTGGACAGCGTGGATTTTGGTGAAAGAACTGACGAGGATATGACTGAATCTTTACCAGAAACCCTAAAAAACACCCGTGGGAGTAGTGGAACGGGATATGATAAAGGCAGCAATGAAGATACTGTTGGCGCATTTTTTAAAGAAATGGCTCGTTATCCCCTGCTTAGTGCGGAAGAAGAAATTGAATTAGCCTACTCGGTTAAGTTTCTCATGGAAGCGGAAGAAGTACGCCAAAAACTGCAAGAAAATTTACATCGTCCCCCGACGAAAACAGAATGGGCGATCGCTTTACAATTAGATAATGAACGTCAACTGGAAAACCGTCTTTATCGCGGACGAACAGCTAAACGGAAGATGATTCGTTCTAATTTGCGCTTGGTGGTTTCTATCGCTAAACGCTATTTAAATCGCGGGGTTCCTTTCTTAGATTTAATTCAAGAAGGTGCGATCGGACTCAACCGTGCGGCCGAAAAATTCGATCCTAATAAAGGTTATAAATTCTCTACCTATGCTTATTGGTGGATTCGACAAGCAATCACCCGCACCATTGCTAACGATGCGCGGACAATTCGTTTACCGATTCACATTGTCGAAAAACTCAATAAACTCAAAAAAGCGCAGCGCATTCTCAAGCAAGATTTACAGCGCAATCCCAATGAACGGGAACTCGCGGAAGCGTTAGAAATAACTCCCGAACAATTGCGGCAATTATTACAATTGCGTCGTCAATCTCTCTCTTTAAATCATCGTGTAGGGAAGGGAGAAGATACGGAATTAGTGGATCTTTTGGAAGATGATGATCTACAACTTCCCGAAGATAAAATGAATGAGATGATGATGCGTCAAGAAATTTTCGCAGTTTTAAGTGATGTTCTCACCGAACGGGAAAAAGATGTTATCTCCCTCCGTTATGGTTTAGCTACCAGTCAACCCTATACCCTAGAGGAAGTGGGGGGAATGTTCAATTTATCTCGGGAACGAGTACGTCAAATTCAAACTAAAGCGATGCGAAAATTACGTCGTCCTCAAGTCGCACGTCGTCTGAAAGGATGGTTACATTAATAACTTTTTCTAACTCGTTCTCTTCTCTCTCCTTTTTCTTGGAGAGCTTTTTTTGTCGATATTTAGCTTAAAATTAAGATCAAGCTGATTTTCTCAGTAGATAGTCATAATACCTATGAACCGACATCTCCAACAGAAAGTGAAAACTGGAAAATATCAATCTCCAGAAAATCATCCTCTCATGGATGGAGAAACTTTTGTCACTGAAATTGTCGATCATAAATATACTAGCTAGTTAAAAGCTGAATATAATAGGCAATTTTTCAGCTATTTTTTCTAGTTCTCAATAAAATCAAACTAATTCAATATGTCTAAAAACTCTTGGTTAATTCCCGATAATATTTATTTTCTCAACCATGGTTCCTATGGTGCAACCCCTAAAATAGTCTTGGATTATCAGCAACAATTGCGGGAACGAATGGAAAGACAACCTTTAGCATTTTTGGGGAGAGAATTAGAGGGTTTATTAGATATTGCTAGGCAAAAATTAGCGGATTTAGTGGGAGTAAATAGCGATGATTTAGTCTTTGTTTCCAATGCAACCACAGCAGTGAATGCGGTGTTAAATTCCTTAACTTTTCAGGAAAATGAGGAAATTCTGATCACCGATCAGACCTATAATGCTTGTGCTAATGCAGTTAAACATATAGCTAAAAGATGGGGTTTAAAGGTAATTATCGCTAAAATTCCCTTTCCTGTACAGTCTCCTTTAGAAATTAGTCAAGCAATTTTAGCATCTGTTTCTCCTCGGACAAAATTAGTAGTTTTAGATCATGTCACCAGTCCCACGGCCTTAATTTGGCCAATCGCAGAAATTGTGCAAGAATTAAATAATCGGGGTATTGATACTCTCATCGATGGCGCTCATGCTTTAGGTTTTTTACCCCTTAATATCGGGGCAATTAATCCCACCTATTATACTGCTAATTGTCATAAGTGGTTATGTAGTCCCAAGGGGGCTGCTTTTCTCTATGTGCGCGGGGATAAACAGGCAATAATTCGACCTTTAACTATTAGCCATGGGGCTAATTCTCCTCGACAAGATCGTTCCCGTTTTCAGTTAGAATTTGCTTGGATGGGAACCGATGATCCCAGCGCTTATTTATCAGTGCCAAAAGCGATCGAGTTTTTAAATTCTCTCTCTATTGATGGTTTACTGGGTCTGATGGCGAGGAATCATAATTTGGTTTTAAAAGCCAGAAATTTGCTTTGTCATGCCTTGCAGGTCAATTATCCCTGTCCAGAATCAATGATCGGATCGATGTCCTCAATTCTAATTCCTAGTTATGCTTGGATAGCAGAAGATTTATCCAGACAACTGTGGGAAAAATATCAGATTGAAGTGCCGATAATTCCCTGGGGAGAAGCATCATTAATTGTGAGGATTTCTGCTCACTACTATAATTCGATCGAGCAGTATGAATATTTAGCCGGGGTTTTAAATTACTTGCTATTGGAGCCAAGATAAGCTGGGAGAGAGGAGCATCGGAGCAGGGGAAAAAATCCATAACTGAGTTTTTAAAGTTGAATTGGGAGTTAATAACGGACTTGCTATGAGAACCGATAATTGGGCTAAAATGCCTCTTGGAGCATGGTTTCCTTGAGCATTTCTAAACCTTTTTTCACCCGACGGGAGACGGTAACAATACTAATGCCTAATTGTTCGGCGGTTTCCCGTTGAGTAAGATCTTTAAGGAAGACAAATTCGAGAATATAACGGGTTTTCTCTTCTAATTGAGCCAGTGCCTGTTGTAAACGAATGCGATCCTCTTGACAAAGTTGAAAGCTGCGATAACCGGGATCGGGAACGATGTCTTTTAAACAGGTGTTATTATCTTCATCGTTATTAACCGTCGCATCGAGACTAAGAGGTTCACGGTTTTGGAAAGCCAGTTTTACCTCTTGCCATTCTTCGATCGAAATATTTAAAGCGAGGGAGATTTCCGTATCATTGGGTTGACGATTGTGGATAGTTTGGAAATCGCGACGCATATTTGTCGCTTGTCTGCCTAAATCTAACCAACGACGAGGAATGCGAACTGTGTAACCTTTATCGCGCAGATAGTGTTGAATCTCGCCACGAATATAGGGAATAGCGAAGGAACTAAAAGCATGACCTTTGCTGCTGTCAAAACGTTTGATCGCCCGAATTAGTCCCATACAGCCAACCTGCACTAAATCTTCGTAATTTTCATGGCATTGATTGACCCAATGATGAGCTTCCCTTCTGACTAATCCTAGGTTTAACCGGATAATTTGATCCCGAAACTTATTATCCCCTGTTTTTTGGTATTTTTGAAACAGGGTAAGAGTTTCTAGTTTAAGATTTTCTTTATTTAGGCCAGACATAGGACGTTAACAGACTTAAAAAATCATTGACTATAAAAGCTCACTATTGCATAGCTCTGACAAATCCCAATACAGTCTAGATTGGAAGCGGCAAGCAATGGCAACAATGTAACTTACTACAATCTTGATCGTACGGTCTTTACATAAAGGCTTGTGTGATTTCAAGCAGTCAAGGCAGTATTTAAAGACACAAGTGAGCTAAAACGCTGGTAATTAGGGTTGGCTGAAAAAGTTGTTCCTAGAGGCAGGGTGTGGGGTGTGGGGAAGTGGGGAAGTGGGGTGTGAATTTGGCTCTACCGAACCTGTTATGTAAAACTATCAACAACTTATGATTGTAAAGCTTGTACACTAAGGCTTTCAGTTTTTGTTAAATTGATATTTATCAACTTTAGAGCATTGCTGTGCAGAGAGTGAGCTTGAGGAATTTTCTACAGTGTAAGTTCGGAAGAACCGTGAATTTTACCCCCGAAAAGTCTTAATCCAACAAGGTTTTTAGATTTATTCAGCCAACCCTATCTAGAAAACTAGAACTCGAACAAAGGTAAACTCCGATCCTTATTTTTCGGCAATTTCGCCAGTAAACCTAAATGTTCATAGGCAGCCGCTGTCACTACGCGGCCCCGGGGAGTCCGATGAAGATAACCTATTTGTAATAAATAAGGCTCATACACCTCCTCAATCGTCTTGGCATCTTCTCCCGTGGCTGCCGCTACCGCTTCCAATCCCACGGGTTTGCCTTGAAACTGTTCGATCATCGTCTTTAATACTAATCGATCGGTCCAATCTAAACCCATAGAATCCACATTTAATTGATTTAATCCCTCAGCGGCTAACTGGGGGGTGATAATAGTTTCTCCCTTCACCTGCACATAGTCGCGCACCCGTTTTAATAAACGATTGGCAATGCGTGGAGTTCCCCGACTGCGACGGGAAATTTCGATCGCACCTGCTTCAGTCATGGGAATATTAAAAATAGTGGCACTTCTGAGCATAATTGCTGTCAATTCCTCGACCGTATAGAAACGCAGACGTTGAATCATGCCAAAACGATCGCGTAAAGGCGCAGTTAAAGAGCCAACTTTGGTAGTAGCACCGATTAAAGTAAAGGGAGGCAGGGAAATACTGCGAATTTTCGCTGCTTGACCCTTACCAATCGTCACATCTAGGCGATAATCCTCCATAGCTGGGTATAATAACTCCTCCGTCACCCGATTCAGTCGATGAATTTCGTCGATAAAAAGAATATCCCGGGGTTGAAGATTGATCAGGATGCCGGTAATGTCCCGGGGACGCTCTAAAGCGGGGGCGGCAGTAATGCGGCAATTTACTCCCATCTCAGCCGCTAAAATTAAAGCCATGGTGGTTTTGCCTAACCCCGGCGGTCCGTAGAAGAGCAAATGATCGATCGCTTCTTGTCTAGCTTTGGCCGCGGCGATGGTGACTTTTAGATTAGCCTTTAAGTCCTGTTGACCGATATAATCCTCTAGGGATTGTGGACGAATCTGCGCTTCTGCTTTTTCCGTTTCTTCTATAGTGGGATTGGGAGTGAGCAGATTTTCCTCGGCTGCCGGGGGGGAATTGTGCGATCGTTTGATGGCCATTGTTACAATCAAGAGTCTAGGATATGTTAGCGAAGCGGATTTTGCCTTGTTTGGATGTCAATAAAGGTCGGGTAGTTAAAGGGGTTAATTTTGTCAATCTTCAGGATGCTGGCGACCCCGTGGAGTTAGCTCGCTTGTATAATCAGGCAGGGGCTGATGAGTTGGTTTTTCTTGATATTACTGCTACCCATGAAGATCGCGACACGATTATTGATGTAGTCTATCGCACGGCGGAACAGGTTTTTATTCCTCTGACCGTGGGGGGTGGCATCCAATCCTTAGAAAATATTAAAAATTTGTTAAGAGCCGGGGCCGATAAAGTCAGCATTAACTCGGCTGCCGTGCGCGAGCCGGAATTGCTCGATCGAGCCAGCGATCGCTTTGGTAAACAGTGTATTGTGGTGGCGATCGATGCTAGACGACGCAAGGATGTGCATAACCCCGGTTGGGAGGTTTATGTTCGGGGTGGACGGGAAAATACGGGTATTGATGCTTTATTATGGGCCAAAGAAGTGGAAAAACGCGGGGCGGGTGAGTTGTTAGTTACCAGTATGGATGCTGACGGCACGCAAGCGGGTTACGATCTGTCCTTGACAAAAGCGATCGCAGAAAGGGTGGAGATTCCTGTGATTGCCTCTGGAGGAGCGGGTAATTGTCAGCATATTTACGAAGCATTGACGGAAGGCCGAGCAGAAGCGGCTTTATTGGCTTCTTTGCTCCATTATGGTCAATTAACTATCGCTGAGGTCAAAAATTATCTGCAAAATCACCAAGTCCCCGTGCGTTAGCTAGGGAAAATGAGAGCAAGATTTACAGAACTTAATCTGGTGATTGAGTCGCTTTTCCCCAGAAAAGGATTTCTTCAGGCTGCAAACCAAGAAGAGCAAAATTTAGACCTATTACTTAAAGTCAATGGCTGACGGCTGACAGCCGCGATCGAGCAACCAGCAAAAAATCCCTTTTTTAACTTCCCTCCGATTATCCCTCCAGAAAATTATGTATTAGAATAGAAGAAAGTTAACAAAATTTAAAATATGTTAGTTCCGATTCTCATCTTTGACCTCGGTCTTGTGGCTTGGTCATTGCATCTGATGCAGCAAGCGTTCGACAGGCAAGAGTTTTCCTTGATGCTGGCGGGAACCTTGGTGGCAGCAGCGGCAGCGGCTATGTTAGTAGTTTATTTCCTCATGGGCCACTGTTTAACCTATTTAACCCAAATTTCGGCTGCTGTCTAAATGGAGGCGATTGTTTCACCATTGTCTTATCAGCGATCGCATTGTGAGGGACAAATTTTTTTCTCGTCACCCCTTGACAAAGTAATTCTATTTAAGCTATATTCAAAAATGGTCTTCGCGGGGTTATAGCTCAGTTGGTAGAGCACCTCAATGGCATTGAGGGGGTCAGCGGTTCGAATCCGCTTAGCTCCATACAGTTAAGATAAGAGTTTCAGGGTTACTGGAACCAAAAAAGTGGCGAGGAGATGGTAGATTGAAAGAGGATTTCTGGTTGGAAAAGTCTCTTTTTACCTCGATACTCTCTCAGGACAAAATTAATGATAGAGCTTTTTAAGCAACTACCTCGTTGGTTGCGGCTAAGTCTGGTTTTTCCGCTTTTATTTCTCAATGGTTGGTTATTATTCCAATTATTTAGCTATCTAGAACCCTTAGTCAGTATTTTTGTCACTGCTAGTTTACTAGCTTTTGTCTTAGATGTTCCCATCAAACTACTGCAAAGACGCGGGGTTAATCGCAGTGGTTCGATCGCTATTGTCTTTTTAATTGCCCTATTAATTTTGAGCGTTTTAGGTTTAATTTTAATTCCCCAGATTGTCGAACAATTAAGCAGTTTAATCAATAGTTTGCCCCAGTGGATCGAGTCGGGAACCGAACAGATACAAAATTTAGAAAAGTGGGATAAAACTCAGAAATATGCGATTTATATCGAGCAATCAATCACCCAGTTATCGGAACGACTAACCAATGTTTTACAAACTCTTAGCACTCAATTACTAAGCTTTGTGCTGGGAACTATCAACAGTATCCTAAACATTCTCTTTGTTCTGGTTCTAACTGTCTTTCTGGTTCTCTATGGCGAACAAATTTGGGAGGGAATTTTAAGCTGGATTCCTGCTCCCTGGAATCTCAAATTAAGAACTATTATTCGTCAAACTTTTGAAACCTATTTTGCTGGTCAAACCATTTTAGCGGGAATTCTCAGCCTGGCTCAAATTTTTGTTTTTGTCATTCTCAAGGTCGATTATGCCCTATTATTCGGGGTGGCGATCGGTCTAACTACATTAATTCCTTTTGCCAGTGCCTTTACCATTATTGGCATTAGTACCCTACTAATGTTTCAAGATTTTTGGTTAGGGTTAAAAGTTTTGACCCTGACTATTATTGTCGGTCAAATTAATGATAATGTCATCGCCCCTCGGCTAATGGGAGGTATGATCGGACTTAATCCCGTCTGGATTATTCTATCTCTTTTTATCGGTGGCAAAGTGGCAGGAATTCTCGGTTTATTGATAGCAGTTCCCATCGCTAGTGTGCTGAAAAGTACCATCGATATCATCCGCTCACAGCAGCGGGAAAAAGAACCGGTAGTTATCCTAGAAGAAACGGTGAAAAATTCCTCGGAGGAGAGCAAATAATAATAAATCCTGTTTTTTCACTGAACAGTAAACAGTAATCAGTAATCATACTAAATCCGTTGAGTATAGGCTAGTTATGAGGAGAGGCACTCATGCAAAGGGGAGAATAAATAATCAGTTTTTAATAACCAGATTTAGTATCAGTGAATTGAAAACTCACATCTGGGCTCTCTTAGGTTTGGTGGGTAAAATGTATTCTAAGATACAGTCTTGCCGGCGAGGGAGTGGAAGGAACCACTCCAGACACAGAGGACACAAAGATTGATCGCTTCTATAGTAAGTTAAACTGGTCGCAACGCGCTCGCTACGCGAGATCACACAAAGAATAAGAGAGCCACACCTGCTAACTGATAACTGCTAACTGATAACTGTTATGAGCGGCTAATTTCTTCGAGAATAGCCATCGCTTCTGTCACCCTATCACTAGGGATAAATAAATGATCGTGATAATAACCAGAAATGACATTGACGCTAATTGCCGCTTCGGACAGTTTCTCACTAATCACCGCTAAAAATCCCACCGCCGCTAAACTAGAATGCACAGAAAGAGTAATTTGTCTATAAATATATTTGTACTGTAATCTCATGCAATCGGCTTGCTGACGGGGAATAATCACCGTTATTCCTTCCTCTTCCCGAAATTGGCAGATAGGGGTTAATTGTAGCTGTTCCAGTCCTGTTGCTGTGAGGGAAGAGAAAACGAATTCTTCAGTATTTAGGATTGGTTTCAGGGATTGGAGCAGAATATCAAGGTTAGTTTCGCCTTCCTCGGGTTTTTCTGGCGATTTTTTCGCCGCATCCATACACTGATTAGCGGCAGCGTCAGCCACACTATTTTTAGCTCGTTCAATCCAGCGCCAGCTAATGCGATCAAATTGGGTGACTAATTGACAAGCACGCTGATAAAAGGGACGTAAACTATCGCTTTTTACCTTCCAGTCTCCCTTAACTTGATTGATGACTAATTGACTGTCTCCCCGAATTTCTAGGCTTTTTAAGCCTAATTCTTGGGCTTTTTCCAATCCAATAATCAATCCTGTGTATTCAGCCTCGTTATTAGTGGCTATCTCCATATATCTACTCGTAGTCAAGGAATTACCCTCGGCTAAAACTATTACCGCTGCACCGGCTGCTCTCCCCGGATTGCCGCGAGAACCACCATCAAAATAGAGAACTGCTGAATTATCGGTTTTTTGAGCTTTTTTATCCATAATTTTCGTCAATAAATCTTGGTATCTCCATTTTTATCCCTTTGACAATTGTAGGCGGTAGCGATTCCGGGATCGGCAAAGCGGACAAGCAAAATTTTAGCCGATCGCCGCTACCGGATAACTTTTTTTCTGCAAGTTATTGATAATAATTTGCAGTTGTTGGTTATACTGAGAACATCAGCCTAGAGTTATATTGCTAATAGTTCTCAATTAAAAGCCCCATGAGTATAGACAAATGGCCATCGAAAGGTGAGAAAATCTTCAATCTTAGTGCTTGGGATCCCTGGCAGGTTTACCACCAGATGCAAGCCCTAAACATTGAATGTCAATGCTCGCTCCATCAGCTTTTGCCAGTTCGCATTGATGCCTCCGCTCAACTTTTATAGCTGTGGATTGTCCTGCGACAGGTGGAGGCCTCCCGAGGCTGTTTAATCCCTTGGCTGGAAACCTGTTGGCAAGCATAATCCTTGAGAAAAATTAACAATCTAAGAGTAAAAAGTGAGAAAGTATGTCAAAATCTGCAACTACCATGATTCCCTTTCAAGTGGTCGGTCAATTCCTCGGTTTTGTCCTCAAGGACGGATATAAGGTAAAATACCTGAGAATCAGTGTTGATAAACGGGAATATTGGTTTAAGCCTGAAAAAACACTGCGAGACCACATACCTCTCAATATTGCTCTCCACTCATGGCTAAAAGTGACGGGAGAAAGTAGTCTTTGTTCAAAAAAGGGAAAATTAAAACTGAGGGTACTAGGGATTGAGCATTTATCCGGCGAAAAAACCCCAGAAGTCACCCCGGCAAAAGCGAAAAAAGCCACCGTCTTAATCTGTCAGAAGTCCGATTGTTGGAAAAATGGCGGTGCGAGAGTCTGCCAAAGGTTAGAGAGTAGTTTAGAGGAAAAAGGACTGGGAGAAGCGGTGAATATTAAATTAACCGGCTGTTTAAAACAGTGCAAAAAAGGCCCGAATCTGGTGGTTATGCCCGATAAAAAGCATTATAATCAGGTAGCTCCCCAAGATGTCCCCTCCCTAATCGAGCGGCATTTTGCCACTTCTGAGAAAGGGAAGAGCCTATCAGTTTAACTAGAAATTTAATCGGCGATCGCTATTGACAAACGATCTTTTTTGTGTATCAAAGGGACGAAGTGCCTAAAATTGTAATAAATTAGGGATAGAAAAAGTCAATTCTTGCCGCCGATAATTTATGACTGCTGCCACTGCAACCTTGTTAATTTCTTGTCCCGACCAGATTGGTCTGGTGGCGAAAATCGCTAATTTTATCTACGCTAATGGCGGCAATATTATCCACGCTGACCAACACACGGATTTTTCGGCAGGATTGTTCCTGATGCGGATAGAATGGCAATTAGAGGGGTTTAATTTACCCCGTGGGATGATCGAACCAGCTTTCGCCGCTATTGCCAAACCTTTGCAGGCTAGTTGGTCCTTACATTTTTCCGATACTGTCCCGCGTCTAGCTATTTGGGTGACAAAACAGGATCATTGTCTCCTCGATTTATTATGGCGACAACAGGCGGGAGAAATTAGGGCAGAAATTCCTTTAATTATTAGCAATCATCGAGAATTACACTCAGTTGCCAATCAATTCGGTATTGAGTTTCATCATCTTCCTATTACCGCCGAAACCAAGATTGAACAGGAAGCCAGACAATTAGAGTTACTGCGGGAATACCGGATAGATTTAGTAATTTTAGCTAAATATATGCAGGTTCTCACCCCAGATTTTATTAACTTTTTTCCCAATATTATCAATATTCATCATTCTTTTTTACCGGCTTTTGCGGGAGCTAATCCCTATCAACGGGCCTACGATCGAGGGGTAAAAATTATTGGAGCCACCGCCCATTATATCACTGCCGATCTCGATCAGGGGCCAATTATCGAGCAGGATGTGGTCAGAGTTAGTCATCGCGATACCGTGGGAGATTTAATTCGTCAAGGTAAGGATTTAGAAAGGGTGGTGTTAGCGCGAGCGGTACGTTTACACTTGCAAAATCGCGTTTTAGTTTACGCTAATCGCACGGTAGTATTCGCTTAAGGTTGCTAGGGTAAGCTCATCTAAAATGGTATAAGATGTACTTGACAAAAAAGAGAGCATGGAAGGTTAAAAATTAGGAAGTACCGGCGCAATTGACTAAAATAACAATAGACTAGATCGGAAGGAAACAATTATTTATGGCAACCACATCCGAAGACGTATGGCGACTCTTAGCCGAATTAACTGCCGCTCAAAAAGAAACTGACAAACAACTCAAGGAAGTCAGTCAACAACAGAAGGAGACTGAACTACTATTGAAGGAAGTTAGTCAACAACAGAAGGAAAACGCCCAACAACAGAAAGAAACTGACAAACAACTCAAAGAACTGGGCAAACAAATTGG